>JBEPYC010000027.1:0-19198 GCA_041641555.1 Chitinivibrionales bacterium
GGGCGATGTTTTCGGCGGTGGCTGCTCTGCCCTGTCCTGGGATGGCTCAGCGGTCGAGATCTCGCTCACCGAGCGCGACAAGCGCTGGAGAATACGGGATACGCGGGGATCATGTACTGAACTGTTGTTTTCGGAAAGAAGTGTTTCGATGGTGTTGAGTGCTTCGTGGAGAACATCGAACCTCTCCGGAGCAGGTTCCACGTTTTCGTCTTTCCATGTGGCAAAAATCGATTCGATAGACTGACAGATTGCTTCGACGGCGCTCTGCTCCACAGTGCGTGAGGCACCCTTAAAGTTATGCGCTGCGCGAAATAGTCTTTCAAGCAAAGCAGGTCGCTTCTGGGCAGGGGCATTCTCAAGCTCTACCAGCCCCCCGGCGATTGCCTGCAAATGCTCCCGAGCCTCTATGCCGAAGACTTCGAGCAGTCTGCGAGTGATATCGTCGTGCCCGTTACTCATGCTTTATAGTACCTCGACGACGGATTTTAGTTTTGCCCCGAGTTTGTCGAGGTTCCGTACGGCGGATTCAAGTTGTTTGGCGCTTTCTACATTCTGCTGTGAGGCTTGATTGATGTTACTCATGGCTTCGTTCATCTGATCCATACCAGCCAGCTGTTGTGAATTCGATGCAGCGATCTGAATGGAGGCTCGTGCGGCATCTGAGATGCTGGTGGCCAGCACTTCTATGCTCTCGTTTGCACGAGACGAATGCTGCATGCCGGTGTCAACCTTTTTGCTGGCCTGTTCTGTAGTCATGACGGCGGCACTGGTCGCCTTCTGGATGTCGGTGAGGATCTCACGAACTCTCCCGGTAGCCTCTTTGGAGCGTTCCGCCAGACTGCGAATTTCCTGAGCAACGACCGAGAAACCCTTTCCGTGCTCGCCTGCCCGCGCAGCTTCGATCGATGCGTTCACCGAAAGAATATTGGTCTGTTCTGCAAGGTCATTTACCGAACTGATAATCTGCCCGACAGCCTGGCTCTGTTCACTCAGTCGCATAATGCTTTGCGCGACGGAATTCATTTCGTGTTGAATACCGCGCATGGACTCGATTGTTTCTTCAACCGTCTTTTTCCCTTTGCCGGCAGTTTGTGATACCCGCTGAGCATCCTCGGAGACGCTGCGAGCCTTCTCGCTGGATACCCGTGCAGTTTGCCGGGTCTCTTCGACCGTCGATGTCGCCTGGTTGACTGCCGTGCCGGTCTCAACGGAATTCGAGGTAAGCTCAGAGGTGGTTGCAACGATCTCGCTTGTTGAAGCCGATAGTTCCTGGGCCGCGCCTTGAATGTTTCTCAGTGCCCCGGTAACAGCGCGATAAACCAGAATCGTAATGGTGATTGTGATCAGAAGAACAAGCAGCGCGAGAACGGCAATCTGAGCGACAGCACGCTGCGCGATAGTGTCCGCCCCCATGAGAGATTCTTCAAACTGGCGCTCCTGGAGTTTCAGGTAAGCATCGATATCCTCCTCGACCGAGTTGATGGCCGGGCCGATCTCCCGAAAACGCAATCGCTGCGCTTCCTCCATTCGGTTTTCTCGCACCAGTGTCACGAGCCGTTCCTGGGTAATATTGATGCCCTGGAGCTGACTGATGGCGCTGGTGAGGCTTTGCCGTCCCGCGGTCGTGAGCGGACCTTCGAGCTGAGTTTCGAGTTGGGCAAGGATGCGATTCCAGTGCGTGAGAAGCTGCTGTTCGTCCTGATCCAGATTGTCACCGTCGTCGGCAAGGAAATCCTCGAGCAGTCGCAGCCACTGGTAAAAGGAATTATTGGCCGAGGCAATGCTCTTGTAAGGCTGAAAGTCGGTCTGGTGGACTTCTTCGAGCGTGTTGTTTATCTTTCGAATGGTGAAAATGGCAACTGCGGAGATTACCATCAGCCCGGCAATCACCATAAAAAACGATCCGACCAGTCGTGTACGCAAAGACGTTTTCATATCCCTCCTGCTCCTCTGCTATATCTCTTGTTCTGAGTATGGTTTATCCGAAACGACTATTCTTCTATCGGTGATGAGGCGTTGTCCGTCCAGGACGATCAATCGGTCTGAAGTAATACCGCGCACGTAGCTTTCGCGGGCGTCGGTGATTGTGTGCACCGACTCCTGCAGGTCGGCAAGTGCAGGATGCCGCGAACCGGTGACATCATCGGCCAGCACGCCAAAGCTCATCTGTCCGGCTTGTAAGACCAGCAGCTTGTTAAGCTCTGTCATCCCCTGCCGTGGGAGTCCGAAGAACTCGCGAAGGTCGAGCACCGACACTATCCGACCATGAATACTTGTGACGCCAAGCACGAAGGTAGGAGTATAAGGTAATGGAGTGAATCTGCGCATGATATGCACTTCCCGCACGTAATGGGATTCGATTGCGTAGTGCTCTCGGGCGAGCAGAAAGGTGACCACTTCGATTTGCTCACCGGATCTGGTCTCATGGGGTTTTCGTGCAAGATTCTTGGCCCTTCTCCTGAGCTCGGCTTGCTCCTGTTCGGGCGTCAAATCCCGGGAAGAAGCAAGGGAGCGCTCTGCCTGAGCAATCGTTTTACGAGCCTGTTCCCAGATTTGTTCTCTGTGTTCTGCTGATTTACTCATGTACCGGTTCCTATGCTCAGTTCAATCAGGTCGAGGAGTCTTCCTGCGGGTAGCCCATCGGACTCGGGAACAATCCGGTCTTGGGGGAGTTCTTTGGCCAGTGCATGGGCAGTGCGGTAATGACGGCGAGCTTCGCCCGGATTACCCATCTGAAGAAGCATGTTGGCAAGAAGGTAATGGGCCAGGATGAAATCCTGGTCCAGGTAAATGGTTTTGCGTAAGGCGTCCACTGCAGCCTGGAGGTTTCCCTTTTCCTGGAGAACCGACGCAAGGATGTAGCGGATCTGCGGGTCGAGCGGGTTTGCCTGGATCGCGGTGTCGCACCAAAGCTGTGCCGCATCGAAATCACCCAGGTTGGCATAGGCGCGAGCCAACAGCACCTGGGCTCTTTGTTGTTCCTTGCAAAAAAGAAGCTCGTGGACGGCGGAACTGTATTGGCCATGCTTGAACAGGTATTCGGCATGGTGGTAGTTCCCTCGTTTTGGGGTCTCGGGCGAAGGTTCCCTGGAAAGGGGTTGTGGTGGCTGCGGAACTAAATCGGGTACCTCGAGAACAGAGCTTTCAGCAGAAGCGATCTCCTGGTCGATAGGGCCGGAGTCGTCTATGCGTTCGGTTGTGTCGATCTGGGCAGTCACCGGTGTATGAGGCTGCGGCAGGTGCTTGCGGCAGTAAAAAGAGATACCTTCGATGGATTCCTGTGCAAATGCCGTGAACTGGTGCCGTGATGCTTCCACTGGGCTGACCAGGAGGCACCCTCCCTCGACCAGAGAGCGGTGCATGCCGGCAATGACATGTTTGCGCATGTCCTCTCCGAAATAGATGAGAACATTACGGCACAAAATCAGATCCATTGCATTGGTGTTGTTTCGGAGTGATGGATATGAGGTACTCGCCAGGTTGAGATATGAAAACGTCACCAGATTTCGGACTTCACTCGATATCTCATACTTTCGATCATGCACCTTTCGAAAGTACCGGTCTTTTGCCCACCTGGGAGTCGTGCGAAACGACCATTCGGTATACCGGCCTTTTATCGCTTTTCCCAGAAACCGGGTATTGATGTCGGTAGCAAGGATGGTGATTCGCCACTGGTCCCAGTCTGGCAGCATCTTCATCAGCAGCATTGCCAGCGAATAGGGCTCTTCGCCCGAGGCGCACGCTGCACTCCAGATGCGGAGGGTGCGGGTGTCTTTTCGCGATCGCACCAATTCAGGGAGAATGTGCGTCTCCAGTGCATTGAACGATTTCGGCTCTCGAAAGAAGTAGGTCTCCCCTATTGTCAGATGGCTGGCAAGAACTTCGATTTCACGCTTGGCCAGTTTCCGTGAAACAAGAGAATGTATGCAGGATTCGGGGCTTTCGTAGCCAAGCTCCTCTGCGGCATCCGCGATTTTATCGGAAAAACTGTTGACCGAATCCGGGCGGATGTCCAGCCCGAGTTCGCGACGGATTACCTTTCGTATGGCCGAAAGACTCGTGTCCCCGATTTTAGCTCTGTGCATCCGTTTTACCCGTGAAATCCTGAATCGATTGATCGAGTTCTTCTTCTTCGTCCAGCGAAAGCAGGCTATCGAGATCATGGATAAAAAGCAGGTCGCCCGGGAGCCGGGCCACTCCCTGTATATAGGGAGCACCGGGGACGGTTGTTTCCGTGCTGCTGACTGCGTCACTGTCCACCTGGATTACCCCTTCGACCGAATCTGCGACGATGACAACAGATCGACGGGCCGTGTGGGCTCGTACGAAAATGTCTTTGATCCCGATGTTCCTGACCGGTAGGTTGAAGCGATCTCGTATGTCTACTACAGCAACGATGTCCCCATGGACATTGATTACCCCACGAATAATAGCGGGCGCCTGCGGCAAAGGCGTGACCTCGGCAGCACGAAAAACCCGCTCGACACGGTCTGCTCGGATGCCATACTGCTGTAGATCGAGGTGAAACGGAAGGATCTGAATCACTCTCTGCCTTTCGGAGATAAGGATATACTGGGGCCTAAGCCAACACGCAAATATTGTGCCTGAGGCGGTATCCGTGAGTAGGTTAAACTACAAGATTGTAGTTACGTTGCCAAATTTTGCAATTGCACCAAATTTTTGAACGGAAATGAATCAGTGCAGAACATGCAAAGTTTTGCTGTTAACTCTGAAGGAATGCCCGTAAAGCGATGAAAAATCACCGATTACGATCCTAAAGGAATTCTACAAAAAGATTCGAGAAGGCTATGAAGATGCCGAGCTGTAGGCACGGAGTCCCACGTGCCAAAAAAAGCGGGTAGCAAAACCGAATATGAGAGTCACGACTGCGAGATGGAGAAGACTTTCCCATTTAAGGGAATCGATCAGCATGCGAGCCGGGAAAGAGGCCATCAGGGCAAATGGCAGAATCGTGGTCAGGATTACGCGGGTGATACCTGTGTATATCCCGTCGGGGCGTTCGATGAAGCGTGTCATGTGCCAGAATACAAGTTCTAATCCTCTGCCGGAGTGCCACCAGAAAACCGGGATAATGGTCAGAATTCGGACAAAGTAACGAAGAGCAAAACCCAGGCAGAGTCCTGCCACAAAAAGAATGACTCCCAGAGGGGTGACCGGCGAGCTGTATCCGGCAATTGCCCAGACAAGAATTGCCGAAGCCATGAGCAGGTTTACAAAGGAGTTGGCGGCAAAATCACGGAAACTCAGAAAAAACAGAGATGACACGGGCCGGACCAGGTAGTAATCGAGGTCACCTCTATTGATAAATATCGGCATCATCCACACGTTATTGGAAAGCAGCGTCATGCTCAGAGCGTCAAGGAGAAGGAACCCCGCCACGAAAATCATCATTTCCTGCTCGTTCCATCCGCCGAGAACCGAGGTATGGAGAAAGATGATCTGGTAAAACCCGATGTTTATGCCATAGAACAATATGTCCATGACAATGCGGAAAAAGAAGTCGACACGGAACTCCATGGCTTTGCTGAAAGAGAATCTGAGAAAATATGCCGACAGGCGAAGGTAGCGCATCATATTCCGACTCCCGTATAACGGTACTTGCCACGATTCCAGACAACCCCAAGTACGAGTGTTGCTGCACACGACCAGCCAATGAGCACTAATAAGCCGCGAATCCATGCCTCGGGCGCATTGAGCCCCAGGACCGTGCGTACAGGAAAGGAAATAAAATAGGCAAAAGGCATGAAGACCAGCAGCTCCTGGGCCCACGAAGGAAACAACGAGAGCGGTATCATTGCCCCTCCAAAGAGACCGGTGGCAAAACGGACAATGACTACCAGGCTCCAGACGTTATCTGCCCAGAATGCGACCGATTCGATACTGGCGATCAAAGCAAAATAAAGATAGGTCGCCAGAACGCATGAAACGATTGCGACAAAAAGCGATGTGGGGGAGAACACGAAGTCGTCCGGAAAGCCGAAAAAGATGCCGAACAGGAGCATCGCAGCCCCTGCCTGAGCGAGAAACAGAGACGTGTAGGCCAGGTGTGACGCAAACTTGTAACGGAAAAAAGAAACAGGATAGATGAGATACCTGGTAAGCGTTCCTTCGTAGATCTCTTCGCTGATAGATCCCATTTCCGCTCCCCGAATCGTCCTGCCGATAAGCGGAGCCAGCAGGTAATAGAGCATGAGTCCGGGAAAGCTGAATTCTCCGATGCGTTCGATGTCGCGTTGGTCAAATATCGCGCGCCACAGAAAGTAGGCTACTCCGAGCTGAGCGGCAATTGAACCGAGGAACTGAATCCAAAAATCGACCCGGTAGGAGAGAATGCGCCTCAGCTCCATGGTGAAAACCGAAAAGAGAAATCTGATGCGCTCTCTCATTATTCCGCCCGCTGAATCGCTTCGATAATTGAACCGACATCTTCATCTTCGATATTCAGGTCGACAACGGGCAGGCGCTCCAGAATGCCTCGAGAACACTCCATGGCCCGGTCCTTCGGGACCTTGACGCGAAACAGTTCGGGGGTCGATTCCAACACCTCGCCGCGCTTGCCCGAGATCTCCAGTGAAGCCACCTCGGTGATCCGGTCAGGGTCCAGGCGTGCGCTCACGATTTTTGCGGTCGCGAACTCATCGATAACGTGCGAAAGCAGCCCGTCGTAGACTACTTCACCCTTGCGAAGAATGACAATCCGCTTGCAGAGGTTGCGAATATCCTCCATATAGTGCGAGGTGAGAATCATGGCCGGATTGTGAGTCTGCCGGTACTGAAGAATAAATGAGCGAATGGCCCGCTGAGCAGTTATGTCAAGCCCTATGGTGGGTTCATCTAAAAACACGATCCGCGGCTGGTGAAGCAGCGCCGCAATGAGTTCCATTTTCATTCGTTCCCCCAGGCTGAGCCGACGAATCTGTGTGGTCAGTAGATTCGTAACCCCGAGGGTTTCGGCCAGATACTCCAGATCTCTCTGGTAGGCGGTGGGAGGAATCCGATAAATCTCGCGCAGGAGCAGAAAACAATCGGCTGCCGGGAGATCCCACCAGAGCTGCTGCTTCTGGCCCATGATCAGAGATATCTGCCTTCGGAATTCGTCCTTACGCTGCCAGGGATCGTGGTCGAGAACACGCACATGCCCGCTGTTGGGATAAAGGATACCGGCCAGAATTTTGACCAGTGTCGTTTTTCCTGCTCCGTTGGCCCCCAGAAGACCGACTATTTCTCCCGCCTTCACCGAAAGGGAGATTTCCTTGAGAGCCTGCTTGGTCTGCCATGATCTTCGAAACAGCGCCTTGAGGGAACCTTTCAGTCCAGGGGCTTTGAGGTGTACTTTGAATGTTTTCGATACGTTTTGAGCTTGTATCACGAGCGGTTCCAACACGCTGAGAATGGAGTCACTGATAGGCAGTGAATGTTTGTTTCAATGCCCCAAAATAGTTCGGGTACTTCAGAATGGCACAATCTTCGCAATGCCAGAGAGAATCCCACCTGCTTTATTTAGAGCGGGCATTCATATCATCATGTAGCAGGAGCATGGCACCTTGTCCTATTTCGCCGTTGATGTTGAGGCTGATGGGCCGATACCGGGGGATTATTCGATGATCTCCTTCGGAGCGGTTCTGATAAATGATACTCTCGATACTACGTTTTACGGAAAACTCAGGCCGATCTCGGACAAGTTCAACAACCGTAATTTATCGGTGACCGGATTCGGCAGGGCGGATACGATGAAATTCGATGATCCCGGAGAAGTGATGCACTCCTTTTCCAGATGGATCGAGGAGCAGTCAAAAGGAGAGCCGATGTTTATCTCCGACAACAACGGCTTTGACTGGCAATTTATCAACTGGTATTTCCATCATTTTGTAGGTAAAAACCCCTTCGGCTACTCCTCCACCAATCTCGGGTCTCTTTACAAAGGAATTGTAAAAGACATGTTTCAGGGTTTCAAACACCTTCGGAAAACCAAACATACCCACAATCCTGTCGATGATTCCATGGGGAATGCCGAAGCACTTTTGTACATGAAACGGGAAATGGGTTTGAACATAAAGCTCATATGAGCAGCAGGTGGTCTGGCGGAGTTTCGTGGAAAAGACGGTATCCGGTGGTGTGATGTCGGCAGAAAATCTATTTTTTCGTGCTGATGAGACCCAGAGCCTGCATTTTCACCATGAGAATCCATCATGAACAATTTCAGAGAACGCGTCGCATTGGTTACCGGAGCTGGGCGGGGAATCGGGAGCGCGATCGCCCGGGCCTTGGCCACAGAGGGAATGCGAGTATTCGTGACCGCTCGGAGCGAGGAGCAGCTGATCTCGGTATGTGAGCGAATTCGGGAGCAGGGCGGTGCGGCGGAGCATATCCCGGCCGATATTTCTTCGGAAGACGAGGTGCTTACCTTATTCGGGCAAATTTCGAGCATGGCCGGACGGCTCGATGTCTGTATCAACAATGCCGGTATCGGAGTATACGATCGGGTTGAAGCTTGCAAGGCAGAGGATCTCGATCGGATGTATGCAACCAATGTTCGCGGCTCGTTTCTTTGTTGCCGCGAGGCACTGAAAATGATGATTCCGGCCAGGGATGGCTACATTATCAATATCAGCAGTGTCGTCGGGTTCAAGGGCTACCCGAATCAGGCCGGATACGGAGCCACTAAGCATGCGGTAATGGGCCTGACCAAATCCCTTGCGGCCGAGGCTCAGGAGCATGGTGTCCGGGTAAGTGCGATTCTTCCCGGAGGAGTCGACACCGAAATGGTCCGTAAGTCCCGTCCCGATCTCAATCCCGAAGAGCTGCTGCATCCGGATGATGTTGCGCAATCGGTTCTGTATCTTCTGTCCCTGTCTGATCGCGCCGCGGTCGATCAGATCTATCTGCGCCGTCGTTTCAGTACACCGTTTTGATTAGCGCAAAAGCGCGATAGATCCCGGAGCACGGTTTTTGTGCTGCCTGGGAATATTAGGTGCCGGGCACAGAATGGCACTTTTTGCTCGCAAACCGGCCTGGCGAATTGTTATAATAGTTATTCATTGTCCGGTCCGATTAATCAGCTTGTGAGAGCAGGCGGCGGAGGAAAGACATGTATGTCCGTTGTTGGGGTTCCCGTGGTTCCTTGCCGGTAAGCGGCAAAGCCTACGATACATACGGGGGCGATACTACCTGCCTGGAGATTCGCTCAAAGAGCGGCGACATTGTCGTGGTAGATGCAGGGTCGGGAATCCGTGGTCTTGGGAATAAGCTGAGCCGGGAGAAAGTCAAGAAATTCGACATCCTGTTCACTCATGCCCATTGGGACCACATCCTGGGTTTCCCGTTTTTCTTACCGGCCTATCGCAAAGACGTAGAGATCACCATACGGGGATGTCCATTCAACATGGCGTCGTATCGTGAAATCCTGCGAGGTCTGATGGCACCGCCGTATTTCCCCGTGGGACTCGAAGCATTTCGGGCGAAGATGAAATTTCTGAACATCCATCAGCGTGCTTTTCACATCGGAAGCCTCAAGGTCCGTCCTATTTATATCAGTCATCCAAACGGCGGGCTTGGATTTCGGTTTGAGGAAGACAATAAGTCGTTTGTTTTCCTGACCGATAATGAGCTGGCACACGTTCACGACCTCGGACTCGGCTTCGAAGCGTATGCTGAGTTCTCACGCGGAGCGGATCTGCTGATCCACGACGCGGAATTTACCGATTCCGACTACGCCTTTTACCGGCTGTTCGGTCATTCGACCTACTCCGATGCTGTAAAACTCGCACTCGAAGCGGAGGTGAAGCGGCTGGGGCTGTTTCATCTCAACCGGGAACGGACCGACAAGCAGGTCGATGAGATTGTCAAAGATGCCCGTGAGAAGCTGACTCAGGCACACGCCTCCATCGATTGCTTTTCTGTCGGACATCAGTTTGAATGCGAGCTTTGACCCACCAGACCGTCTGCTGAACCCTGCCATTCAATCGTTGCTTTTTCTCCATCCGCACATCGGGCATCCTTGTGCTGAAACCGGCGGTTCGAGTTCGGCGGCCCGAAGTATTTCGCTGTGAGCGAGAAGCTCTTTGGTCGGGCCATCTGCGTGCACGTTTCCCCTGGAGAGAATTATCGTTCGTTCGCACAGCTCCAATGCGAAATCGAGGTCGTGAGTGGCAACCACCTTGGTGTGATCGAACGTTTTAAGGAGTTCCAGAAGTCGTCTTCTTGCACGGGGGTCCAGAGCCGAACTGGGTTCATCGAGTACGAGAATGTCGGGCCATACCGCCAGGACCGTTGCAATTGCCACTGCTCGTTTCTCACCGCCTGAAAGGTGATAGGGTGCTCGAGTGCGGAGGTGGGCGACACCCGTCGTTTCAAGGGCCTGCATGACCCGCAGCTCGATGTCTTCGGCGGGAAGTCCCAGGTTGGCAGGTCCAAAGGCAACGTCTTCATAGACATTGGGCATAAACAGCTGGTCATCGGGGTCCTGGAAGACCATCCCAACAGTTCGGCGCACCGTCTGGAGCGTCGACTCGGCAACGATAACATCGCCAACCCGCAGCGTGCCCTTCTGCGGAACAAGACATCCGTTGAGATGTTGCAAGAGCGTTGACTTGCCGGCACCATTTGAGCCGACAATGGCTACCGATTCTCCGTGAGTGATTCGAAAGGAAATCCCGGACAGTGCTGTGGGTCCGTCGGGATACGTATATCCCAGTTCGGTGGCTTGAAGGAGATGATGGCTCATGGGATGATTTTTCGGGGAAAACCCGATTCCGGGTGTCTACCTGCCTGGTCGTTAAAAGTGCGTCAGTGCTTCGCCCGGTTTTACGAGCCGCACCATAATGAAAAATGCAATCCATCCGGCCAGGAAAAGAGTATCGGCAGACCGGAAATGCAGCTGATTGCGCACCCGGATGGTTCCATCAAATCCCCTGCACAGCATTGCGCTGTATATTCTTTGGGCTCGATCGTAGCTCCGAAGAAGCAGGGTGCCGGTCAGCCGTGCATACCCTTTCAGGGAGAGACCCGAAGAGCCAAAGGAGCGCAGGCGGTAAGCGCGAATCATGCGTGCCGCCTCCGAGGCAATCAGTGAAATGTACCGGTGAAGAAAAAGCAGTTGGACCACGATCGCCCTGGGGACATGCATTCGCCCGAGGGCCATGCAGACCTCCCGAAACCCGGTTACCGCAACCATCACCAGAGCGGCACTGACGGTCAGAACGAATCTGAGCAGCAGTGACAGAAAGGAGACCCATCCTGCTGAAATGGTGATGCTATACACTTGGACAAGCGGTGTCCGGTCGATCAAGGGGTTGAAAATTCCCACAAATACAGCAAATGGAGAAACCACCAGAAGGCGTGAGAAAACGTACCCGGCAGGCACCTGACCCCACAGGGCGAGAAAGAGGGGGTATGAAGCATACGGCAGAAGGCCGATTAGTGTGTATCGGTCATGTGAAACGATTGTCAGTATTCCGGCCAGGGTGGCAATCACCTTGGCTCGCGGGTCAATCGCATGCAGACCCGTATGAACCGAGGACAACCGATTGGTGTGTGCAAGGGACAGAAGGAATGATTCGGCTTTGCTCATCTAATGGGATCCCCCTTGCCCGGCCCGGCGGTCTTTGCGTCGGAACAGCATGCCCGCGCCAAAGCCGGCAAGCAGAACCGCGGCACTGCCCATCAGGCCCGCGACGGGTGTCTGGAGCTTCTGGACAAGAGTGTGCGCGGAATGGAACCGAAATCCATAATCGGGAAGAACCGAGGTTTTCTCCTGTGTTTTGGACAGTGAACGATGCGCTGCGGACTCCTGTCCCGCTATTTCGGTCGTTCCAGTCAATTTTTCGATTGACCATTCGAGGCCATCAGGATGCGATGATGCCATCATGCTGATGGCCCCTGCTACAAGAACCGTGGCAATCAGCACCGATGCCACCAAGCCTCGTTTGCGCATATGAGGAGTTACCTGCGAGTTTAGGAGTTCGGGCCGGGAAGATGCAACGAACAGCAGCAACCCTGCGGTAACCGCTCCCTCGACAAGGCCGATTCCCAGGTGAATCGGAAGCATCAGCAGGAGGAATCCCGGAAGCGGCAGGGCGGTAACACCAGAGAAAAAGGTCTGGAGCGCAACCAGGAAAGCCCCGAACTCCAGGGACAGAACCGCTGCGGTAATCGATGCAGCGACCAGCCGGGGGCGATTGCGAGTGGTACCAGCAAGCGGGCGATAGACCAGGGGGTAGGCCAGAAATGCGGGCACAAATCCCAGGTTGAAAATGTTTGCTCCCAGTGCCAGCAACCCTCCATCGGCAAAGAAAAGTGCCTGGATCGAAAGAACGGAGGTCATGGTTATCATGGCAGCATGAGGACCCAGCAAAATTGAAAGTAAGAGCCCCCCGCCAATATGCCCGCTGGAGCCGGTGCCGGGAATGGTGAAGTTGATCATCTGAGCGGCAAAAACGAAAGCGCCAAGAACACCCATAAGAGGGATAGCGTTCCCACTGGTGGATGTGCTGCTCAGTTTTCGCGAAGAATAGGCCAGGGCCCCCGCCGAAACCGCCCACATCGTGCCGCCAACAACCGGAGAGACCAGAGCATCCGCCATGTGCATAAGAGAGATCCTTTCGGGTTATTCCGGCCACCCGGGGCGATAAACATCCCGGATACGTTTTGCGTACCCGGCATAAGAGGTGGGCAAAAAACGGGCCAACTTACGTCGTATGGCACAAAGGCCGCGCCGTCCGGGGGACCGTCGAATTCGTAGCATAAAATATTAGAAACGTAGCACGATCGGCAAACTATGGCGCTTCTTAAATGGTGTCAAGCACAACAGGGAGGGGTCATGGTGGGCGTAAGTTGGTGTTTTTTAAGTGATTACGGTGAAAGGTCTCGAAATGAAGTCCGTGCATCTTCTCGTAGATTTTTCGGCCAATTTACCTTATACTATAAACAAGGGGACGTAGGGAAGCTAAGGGCGGTATTCTTTTTTTCGCGTAAGGAGCTAATCGGGATGGTCAAAAATACAGCGTTATCCGACGAGGCATCATTACAGCTGTATATGCAGGAGATTTCAAAGCGGAAGCCGCTTTCGCATCAGGAGGAAATCGCACTTTCGGCCCGGATTCGCAAAGGCGATCGACGTGCCCTGGAGTCGATGGTTCTGGCAAACCTTCGGTTCGTAGTCAGTGTCGCGCGTAATTATCAACATCAGGGATTACCACTGGGCGATCTCATAAATGAAGGAAATCTCGGATTGATCAAAGCCGCGCGCCGGTTTGACGGCAGCAAGAATTTCAAGTTCATTTCCTATGCGGTCTGGTGGATTCGCCAGTCGATACTTCAGGCGCTGGCAGAGCAGTCCCGGATAGTGAACCTTCCCCTCAACCGTGTGGGTACTATTTACAAGTTGGGCAAAGCAATGAAGCGGTTCGAGCAGAAAAACCGCCGAATGCCCGATCTCGAAGAGCTGGCGTATGAGGCCGATTTGAAACTCAAGGAAGTCAAGGACACGATGCGGATCGGGGATCGCCATGTCTCCCTGGATGCTCCGGTAGACAAGGGGGATAGTGCCACGGTTCTCGATGCACTGCGGGATCGTCACACGGAGAGCCCCGATGAATGTATCGTGCAGCTTTCTTTGCAGGAAGAAATCCGCCGAACGCTCAATCAGCTCAACGACCGGGAACGGCAGGTGGTTCGGCTGTATTTTGGCCTCGATGATGAGGTGCCGCATACGCTTGAGGATATCGGGAAGCGGCTGAGGCTCACCCGTGAGCGCACACGGCAGATCAAAGAAAACGCCCTCCGACGATTACGCCAGACCCGCCGCGGTACCCGGCTTCGCTCCTTTTCTTAGGATGAAGGCGCCGCGGAGGCTAAAAATACAGGATTTGGAAGAAATGGACTCACTGTTTCGCGTCTGGATTTTTCCGGGCATTCCTTCTCCCGGTAGATTACATGTGGCAATCGGCTCAATGCGCGGAACGTATTTTTCTGTCAAAGAAAGATGCAGGAGTGGCTTTTCGGCATCGCCCGGGGCGTATCCCCGCCGGTATTCCAGGCTCACCTCTATCTGGTGAGCTTTTTTTATGACCGACAAATTTTTCGAGGATAGAAATCGTGTATAGAATGCTGTTCACTATCATTTATGTATTTGCACTTGCAGTATCCGCATCAGCCTTCGCGCTAAGTGGCACTGAGCAGTTCCGTCTTTTCGGTAATACCAAGCAGAAGCTCGAAGAAATGTGCGGGTCTTCGAATGTAAAACTGGTGTTTCAGTGGGGAGCGCACCTCTACTACATGGATTTCTCTGCCGATGCACCTCAGGTGAACAGAATCCAGGGAGTGACGGCTTCAGGGATCAGCTCGTTTCTTCCGGTAATCTCTCCCGATGGGCAGTGGATCGCGTACGTGCACGGAGCTCGAGACGACGGTACGGGCGTGGACAGTAGCAGCGTCTGGATTCGTGAGCTGGCTTCCGCGGGAACGGCCACGAAAGTTGCCGATCGCGGATTTGTCCCGAGATTCGTGCAGAACACCGGGGGAGATACCCTGGAGCTGGTGTACGCGACCAGCGCACAGTGTCCCGGTTCGCCCAAGCGATGTGATCAGGCGGGTAAAACCGTGCGTCGTAAGATCGTAGTCACCAATCGGACGGTGCTTCCGGAGACAACGCTCATGGATGGAAGCTATTACGGGGGTTTGTCGTGGAATGAACGGTACCTGAATACCGGTTGGCTTGCCTCGGGAATCGATGTGCTCATGAAAGATCTCGACAATCCATCGGCTGCTGCAAAGCACATGCACACTATGGCGGTAAAGACTTCGACAACCCATCGGGATACGTTCATCCAGCTATCATCGTGCAACCCCTCCCGCTCGGCTTCGCGGGTCTACCCGGATGCAATGATGTTTTTTGATTTCAGCTCGGGTGCGATACGCCATGCAAAATGCTATCACCCCACTCTCGGTGAGTGGGGTGATCACGAAGTGATCTTCATCTCGCGCTACGGAACCGGCACCTACGGAACTGAAGTCCGTGCCTACTGGACCCCGACAGATTTCGAGATTTACGACCCACTGGGCAGTTCGATCGTTGGTGTTGGAGAACCGGTCGGCCGGCAATGGCAGAATCCCGAATGGTCCAACCACCCCTACTTTGCCGCAGCTTCGGTGGTTATCGACCGGCTCTACGCGACCGGGGATTCATGGAACCATATCAGCAAAGCGGAAAAAGTCTATATGTTGGACCTCAGAGATGGCCAAAGCATTCGTCTGGTCGAAACGGTGGACACCACAATCCTCGCGACTACTTCGATCAAGAACCCGTATCTATGGGTAGAGGTTGAAGATGGATTCGAGGAAGATTCCGCCTGGCTGGAGGGGGTTATCCTGGAGCGGCCCACTTCCATCCAACGCCCCATTGGTCGTCTTGCGCCCAATCCGGTGGTTACTTTGGCGGATGACGGTCTGGTGCGATCGACTGCCCGGATCGAAAGCGTCTCCGTTTACAGCGTGCTCGGGCGGCTGATTTATCGGGTCAGCCCTCAGGATCCCAAATCGATCAAGCTTTCGGTGTATGGCCCCTTCCGATCAGGAATGTACTTCGTGCATGTTCGCACAATAGACGGCTCCACGGCCGTACTGAAGTGGGCGGTCGATACGGGGCGGTCAACTGGAGGGCAGGAGAGCAGGAAGTAAGCGGCTGTGTGCGCTCCGGTGAAGGCCCTCGCGAAGAAAGGCTTTTCCACAGCAGCCCGCCTCCATTCAGCGCGCCCAGCCGGCCCCCATCCCCCTGGACCACCCGAGTTCCGGATGGTGTACCAGTCCACCGAAAACAGCGCCGCTCGTGCGAAAAAACGACAGCCCCACCGCAATGAGAAATGGATTCGCTCCAAGCGCTGCATCGATCGCTATAGCTTCGTGAAGTGCAAAGCGTTGGCCGATGGCGAACGCGAATTCCGGCTCCTCGTAGTCAGTCATTGTTAGAGCGATTCCCTGTGCACCCAGTCGGTGCGTTCGTGAATGGATGCCGAGGATTGCCCGGGGAGGCTTATGAAACGTGCTTTGGTCTCGGTGGGTCAGAGGATGAAGCGTCTGAAGGGAAAACGCGGCGAATGACAAGGGAAGGAACAGTGAGCCACCGACATAGATTCCGGAGACTGGCCTGTGCTCCCCAACGGTGAGTCCACGCCGAAGGAGGTGGATATCCGCACCAAACAGAAGAGGGCGTAACGACTCGGATGCAACCGACAGTCCGGCCTGGTCTTCGTAATAAATGTCCATCGAGGAAAAGCGAGCATAGGAGAACTTGACGGTCATGGCGGAACGTATCCGAACGAGTCCGCCTGCACCGCCCTGATAGGTTGAAACAGCCGGAGCGTTGTCCATTTTGTCGTAATAGACAATCCCCGCTGCTCCGATGCTCCAGTGAAGGCTGTCGGAGAAAAACGTCGCAGGAGTCCAGGGGTCCCGTGCCGCCAGGTCATCTCCCTGCACAATCGTTCCAAGGTTCATCATTCCCGAACCAAAAGGGAATGGGTCGTGTAATCCGCACATCGCCGGAACACACAAAAGAAGCATGATCTGGAGCAGACGGGTTATCGCCATAGAATGCCCTGGTTCCGAATGCGGTACGAAGACTCACCATTAGTGATATCGGCCACAATGTAAAAAGGGCCGGGTGGAGCCGACCGGCCATCCATGTCAACCCCTCGCCACATGTAACTTGCTTCGGACACGCGGGGGAATTCCCACAGCACTTTCCCATCGAATCCGACAACTGTCAGTTCGGCTCGGTAGCCGGGGGGGAGCTTGATCTCTACCAGGAGTTGGTCGTCAGTTCCATCACCATCAGGCGTAAATGGCGTGGGGCCAATACGAAGATCCGGGCGTGAAACATGCCTCCAGTCGATGGCTGTGCCCGGCATGCCCGGAGTGGGAGACCGAGATATGCTCCAGGCCCCCGGCAGCGAAGCATCAATCGTGAAGTCGACCCGCTCCAGCGACTCTTCTGTCCACTCCGGGAACCAGGATGAAGAAAAGGCGGCTTTTTCCACAAGGTTTCCGTAGCGATCCCACAGGCAGAGTGTATCGGAAGTGTTCCTCAGCGTCCGCCAGCGGGGCGGTTGCACAACAGCTTCTTTGATAGCAGGGTAGAATGCGCAGAACTTGGATGCATCCCGTGTTACCACCAGAAAATCCCTCGGTGGAATAGCTGCAGGGACCGTACTCAGCGTCTCGGAGGCTTCGTGGGTGCCAAATGACCATCCCGAAATATCCACTGGCACCGGTGACCGGTTGGTGAGCTCGAACCATTCAGGAACGTGATCGGTGGCTCTGGGGAAAAGCTCGGAAATGCCAACAGCATCGGGAGGGAGCCATATAGAAGAAAGATCAATGTCCCAGCACTCCTGTTCTGCCTCAGCGAGACACAGGCGATAGGCTACGGAGTCCAATGGAAGGCGGATCTCAAAGATCGCCGGGGCTTCAAGGGGATGTACCTCATCTTTGAGGACAACGCGCGAACCAGAGCTGAGCGGCGCGGTTTCGATCCACCAGGCGGATGCTTTGGGCAGAGGAGCAGCATGAAGAATCGCTACTGAACATACGAGAGAAGAATCAAATACCCGGTGGGGTTTGAACTCGGCAAGCCATCCCGACCGATGCAAAGCCTCAAACTTTCCAGGGGTTTGCCGTTCCGGGCACGGAACCCACGGCTCCTTCATCATGACCCCACTCGGGATTAACGATGTGCCTTCGATTAGATCCGCAGGAGAAGAATGCCTCAACCGGTCGGTATCCAGCCGGAAATCGGTGGCTGAGTCGGAAAGAGCAGCTAGGCCTCGTGCGATGAAGTCGGCGGTGCCTTTATAAAGAATTAAGCCGTCATCTCGTGCCAAACCGCCCAGGATCCTGGCATGATTCACCGTAAGGAGAACGCTGCCCGGTGCGATATCCATGGCAGAGGATACGGGCGCCCTGGGATAATCGGGACTCAAAATCACGGCAGTCTTTCCAGGAGGAAGAACAGATGCATTGTATCGGCAATCGGAATGTATCGCCAACGACTCGGGTAATTGGACAACCGAATCGACCGAGACACCGTCACAGAGAAGCAGACTGTCCAGGGAGAGCGGGGCGGTGCCCAGGTTGGTGAACTCGATGAATTCGTGACTTCTTCCGCCAGGTATGGCCTCTTCCCTACCAACCGGATCTTTGAGGATTTCGGTTATCGAGACGAATTCATAGCCACGGGCGTTGCCTGACATTCCGATAAGGAAGCAGAGCGATAGCAAAATCCGCAGGGAGTTGTGCTGCATGACGTTTCGGGTCGTGAGAGGGGATCGGGCACAATCGAGTAAGCATGAAGATACTATACGTATACGTGAATTTACAACTACAATGGATCAGAGTGGGTTACGGGAACAGGAGTGAGGAGTGAGGAAACAAGCAAAATTCGAAACTCAAAACAGAAAGCGTATGCTGAGCTTTGTTCCATTATTGCGAGTCTACGCCACCTTCGGGGGAGAGGTGGCTGATGTAGCTGCCGGTTCTTTCCGCCCAGGCCTGCCTTTTGTTGTCGGGAATACTCCTGGGGGAAGAACTGACCGTCGTCCCGGTATTATTTTTCGACAGAGTCCAAATCTTCTTTCTGAAGAATGTTTCGCAGATCTTACTGGTTTGAAGCTGCAAACCGAGGCACATCGTATATGGCTATGTCGCTGCAATCCGAGCATCCTGAGCAGTATGAGCTTCGCTCACACGGAGACTGGATCATTATAGAGCTGAAACAGGAAATCGGGTGGGAAACCGATTATGTTTGGATAGAGAAGCTTGTGGAGAGGATTGGCTCGGAAAACCACGGCATAGCATTGGAGCTTGAGAAGAATACCTATCTGCATTCCAAGATTGTTGCTCTTCTGGTGGCGTGTTCCAAAGTCGCCAGGAAACAGGGCGTGCGATTCGTGCTCCTGTCTCCTGGAACGCAGGTCGTTCATACGCTTCGGACCATGAGATTACTGGATACCGTTGTCAGTGTCTGCGATTCCGAAGCTTCATTGTCATAATGCCTGTTTTCGCCCTGCGATCCTGCAGGAAGGGCATTTTCGGTATGCCGGAAGCCAGCCCGCGCCGACGATGCGGATTGTTCGATCCACTGTCGGCGCCGTGGACGAACCGACGTTGGGGATCGGGACATACG
>JBEPYC010000028.1:0-19167 GCA_041641555.1 Chitinivibrionales bacterium
TTTTGAATTTCGGTAATTTGGTATTGTTTCGAATTTCGGATTTCGTGCTTCGGATTTTCACCCTCACTCCTCGCTCCTTCTCCCCTCCGGCGCTTGTCGGTCCATGTTTGCTTTTTTGAATTTCGGTAATTTGGTATTGTTTCGAATTTCGGATTTCGTGCTTCGGATTTTCACCCTCACTCCTCACTCCCAATAAGCAACATCTCCCCTTCCTCTTCCGGGGTGGCGGGCACCGCTCCGCAGTTTTCCATTGATTCCGGAGTGACCCGCTTGAGGTAGGCTTCGTATTGGTTGAAAAAGCCATTGGGGGATTTCGTACCGGCCTTTTTCAGGAGGCCTTTGGAGAGGAATTTGTGAAGGGTCTTTCCGTCACGGGGGCCGGTGTACTTCCGGCTGCACTCCCCGATACAGGCAATAGTCAAATCGCGGACTTCGGTGGGGGATTCCGTGGAACGATCGAGCTTTGAAAGATCGACCCGAACCACCGCATTCCAGAGTCCATAGTTGGTTTTTTCGCTTCCCGAAGGATCGGCATCGAACGGCCGAAGTATGTCATCGGTGGTACCACTTTTGGCAAAGTTGCTCAGCGGTCCATCGAGATAGAACATATCGGAGTTGAATGTTGTATCGGTGGAGTCAAGGAGCACCATCCAGGGCGACAGCGGGATATCGTAGTCATCGAGCCCATCCCATTTATTGGATGTCAGCCGTTTGTGAAGCCCCAGAAGCGTGGGGCGAATGGCGTTAATATCGGTAAACGGATGATACCGTTTGATTGTATCATTCAAAGCGATCGTATCGCCGCGAAGCACGATCTGCTCGATTGCCAGCGACGGGTGTTCAGAAGGGGTCTCGATAACATCGTTGTTGTAGAGCATATTGAATATATGCGCCTGCTCAAGAAGGCTCATCTCCAGCGTCCCGAGTGCGACAGAATACATGCTGTCGGAGATGGGTACCCGTCTTCCGTACGAGCGCATGGAGTCGATATCCACCCCGACGAGGCGGGAGAGTTCCTTATAGATTCGCACACCGGTAATATGCTTGAGTTCGAGTTCGTTTCGGACCCGGCCGAATGCATTAATCCGCTGGAGGAGGCCGGCAACCGGAACTGCTTCGGGTTGCACCGCCCCTTTCCGGTCGAACAGCTTTGTGTTCAGCCGGTAAACTGTCTCGACACCGAGAATATTGTTTGAGGTAGCCAGATGGTCGAAAACATACTGGCACCCCTCGAAAATGTCATCGTGATTATGCACGGGATAACCGCGTCCGCGGACTGCGGTCTTTTCGTAGACCACACCTACCGTCCGGCCTCGGCGGCGATGAAATGTCCGTTTCCAGGGGACATCGGAGTGCACCTCGATACTGTCGTTCCATTTGGCATATGGCGGGAAAACGCCCAGGTCGAAATTGAGCGCATTGAGCACCGGCTTGGCGGTCGCTGATCCGTTGGGAATGGGATTGCCAAGAAGGCCCACCAGCCGGGAACCGATACGGTCGCGCGAATAGTAGGCACGAAGCTTACCCGTTCTGGAATCGATAATTGCATACGAAAAGTACTGGCCGGGCCGCTCGACCGGGGCACGTGTGTAATAAAACACGCTTCGACGATACTGGTTCTTCCCGGTTTTCTTGTACCGGATATTGGTCAATAGGGTATCCCCGGCCACCAGCGTGGTCGTAAAATCCGAACCCGGCTCGGAGAATGTTTGCTGGTTCTTTACGATGGTGACATGGCGAACAGTATCTTCAGGAGCGCGCGGAAGAGTCATATCCTGGCCTTCACTCCCGATACGGACATCGGCGATGATTGTCGTATCCGGTCCGTAGCCACGAGCCTTGACCAGACGCTCGAGTTCTTTCTGAAGGGGAAGATCGATTGTGAGGCGGATGACGACATTGCCTTTTTTGCGAATAAGAGAATTGGGGTCGATAATATTCATCTCGGCAAGCTGCGCGTCGGTGCTGCCGTTTCGCCTGAGAATTTCGAGCCAGAATTCGTTTGCAAGATCCACAAGATGCCCGTGCTCGGTACGGATATGGGAGGGCCGGTGGAACTCAAGAGCTTCAATCTCCTCCAAAACCTTGAACTGTTTGGTTTCATCCCAGCCAAGAGCGGCGGCCATGCGTGGCATATCGACACGGCACTGGGCCACGATCTTACTTTTTATATTGCGTCCCCACTTGACCATGCGCGCCAAATAGATACATTCGGCATCGCTGAGTTCGTTGAGTTCTTTGTGAAGAAGCCCGCGGGCGATATCCTTGTAGCCGATCATACCGTAGTCACTGGTCACGCAATGATTCCCGTAGACTTCCAGAATCTCATCGGGGGTATACATCTTCCGAATAGCGGCGGCCAGGCGCATCTCACGGAGTTTCCGGTCTACCGATTTGCTCACATAACGGCGGCCTTCCCGGTCGATATCGGAGATAAACAACTTGGCTACCTGTTGGGTAATGGTCGATGTTCCCCGAGGGGGGCGGAGCCGGAAAGACCAGAGACTCTTCCAGGCGGCACGGAGTGCGGCGCGGACATAGGAGTCGAATTCGAACCCGAGTTCATTCGTCCGAAAATTCTGGTCTTCGGCGGCGATGAGCGCGGTGACAAGCGTCTGCGGAAGTTCTTCGACACTTGCCCTGGTGTGATCGGTGCGGATATCGGCGATTCTGCGGTCTTTGCGATCCAGTATATCGATTGTGTTCGAGTACGCCTGCACGCGGTTGAGGAGGCGGATAATACTCAGCGATGGATAGTCGTCGACAAACACGCCATCGACAGCGTGCACCGAGTCCTGGTCGTGTTGCTCCCCACCGGTTACGAGCGCCTGGGCCTGGTTCTGCATGGCACGTGACTGAAGAATGTCCTGCCAGGCCGCGCCAAACTCGGTCGAGAGTAAACCGCGCCGCTCCAGCTCCACCAGTTTCGCGCCCCACTGCTCAAAATACCGGTTGAACGTAAATTCAGAGGCCAGGTACAGGGGATAGGCCAGAACCACCATCAGGCCCACAACCACTGCCGCCACAATGAGCAGCGTGCGAACTGTTCGGTGAGAGCGGTTTTTCGCGGTGCCGGATCTTTTCTGGGTCTTTTTCATTACTTTAAAACTACAACTCGCGACCTGCTGACTTGGTACGCTGCTTTGTGGTCATCGGGCCAACGGCGGCAGGGTAGAGCCGGCCCGGCTTAGAGACCGCTCACGGTGATTTCGGTAACGATCCTCTGCTCTTGTGAAAGAAAATCAGTGGTTTCGGCTCGAAGTGTCTCCAGGTCAGACGATGACCGTGCAATGGTGTCCAGCTTGTGGCCGAAAAAGAAGTTCCGTGCAAAGTAGCCCGTGAACTCTTTTGCTCGGCCCAGTGCCCGGTGAGGCGGAAAATCTTCGAGGACATACTCGAAATAGCGCGACCAGACTTCAAGATAATCCACTTCGCCTGGCTCTGAGACGATATCCCGAAAGATCCAGGGTTTGACCACTGCCGCTCGGCCGATCATGATCCCACGGGGCAGGGGGGAGGTGTCCTCCAGTTTCGAGCGCAGATTGCCCGCCGAAAGAATGTCTCCATTGGCGATTACGGGCAATGACGTCTGTTCGGCAATCCAGGGAAAAAGCTCCCATCGTGCGCGGCGTTTGAGCTTCTCGTTAGAGAACCGCGGATGCAGAATCAAGGCATCGACACCGATGTTTTCGAAAAGATGCAGGCGATTGGTAAAAAGCTCTTTCCAGGAATCTGAAGGATCTCCCAGACGACACTTGACTGTCAGGGTGCCCTTCCAGAGTTTACGCAGTCTGCCGAGCGTGCTCTGAAGACGATCGTAGTCGGCAAAAAGCGCGGCTCCCCCGGCCAGACGCTTGATCTCGGGTGCAGGACAGGCGCAGTTGAGATCGAGTGCAAAAGGCTCGAGTCGTTTCAGGCGCTCGATAATGAGCGGAAGGTCTTCGGTGCCGTTGAGCAGAAGCTGATACCAGACATGACCTTCTTCGGGCCGGCGTTTGGTGAAGGGGGTGTGTCCGACATTCTCATGAAGCAGGGCTTTGCCGGAGAGCATTTCCGAAAAAAGCGCGCCGTATCCACCGAAATCCGCCACCAGTCGGCGGAATGCCGAATGCGTGATCCCGGCCATGGGAGCCAGGAACAGCGGCGTGTCAATTGTGTGACCGTTTACCGTGAGCGGTTGCAGTGAATGATCCTTCCTCATTCCCTATCCCTCATTCTGACAAACTCCGCATAGATCGGGAGATGATCCGAATACCCTTTCCCGGTATGACGTTTTACGCTCGGATGATATTTCATCTGCCACCGATACGGCTTTTCGTTCCACATCAGAAGTCCCGACCAGGTGAATGCTCTGAACGAGCTGTCGACATAGGTCCATCCGGATGAATCGACCAGCGACCATGGCAGAAGGATATGATCGGGGGTCTGAGAACGTCCCCGGTAGGCCGAGCTTTGTCGGGCTTTGCGCGACAGGTCCAGCCAGCAGTCGAAATGGTACTGCTTCGTTGCCGGCGTGAGATCTTCTCTGGTGACATAATCGACGGTCTCTCCGGGAGCGCTTTGTACTGTTTTGAGAAGGTGATTGAGTGAAACCAGGCCCTTTGTATCGTTGAGAGATCGGCTTCGGGGCAGTGACACGCATTCATCGTAATTGACATTGAGGTCCCCGAGAATCAGGTATTCACGGTCTGGAGGCAATTGGTCCACGGCATAGTCCAGCGCTTTGGCCGCGGCAAGACGGTGAGACTCGGGATGATACTTGGATGGCCAGTGATTGACGAAGGCGGTGAGCGTGTCGGATGCAATAAGAATATCGCATCTGAAGATATGGCGGGTACGGGTGTTTTCGGGAGATTGCACGGGATAGGAAATTTGGGAGCCGAGGGGAACGGTGGAAAGAAGGGCTGTAGTCACCGATGTCCTTCCCGTGGAATCGGCGAGCGCGGAGTAGCGGTAGCGGAGCTTGTGGTCTCGAAGCTCCCTGCGGAGGGCCTCCAGCGCTTCGGGGCTTTCTATCTCGCAAAGTCCGACGATATCGGCGCGGACTGCGGCAATGGCCGAGGCAAGGTTCTCAACCTTGGTTTTGAAAAGATAGTCGTTCCAGTTGCTTTTTTCCGGAGAGTAGGAGTCGTATTCGGTTCCCCGATATGAGAGATCGAACAGGTTTTCTACATTGTAAAACATCACGCGCAACGTATCGCTTTTTCCGTACATTTTTCGATGCCTGTTTGGCTCGTTTGCGCATGATTGCCCAAGAAGTCCTGCGACAAGGGAGAGGCATATGACTGCCAAGGCTCGTTGGAAACGTTTCATGTGGATGTGAAGACGGAGAGGTTCCCTGGTATACAACTTTCAGGAAAATACCTTTTGCTGGGAGTTCCTCTACGCATTTCGTTCATGCCGCTGTCGCACTATGATGAACTCAGCACGTGGGCGAGGTGGGGCTGTCGTACTTCGGTACACTCAGCACGAGGGGGCAGGAGAGCTGTTCTGTCGTAGATGACATTTGGGGGCGACCATCATTGGATGGTAACCGGCCGATGACAGTAGTCGATAGAGTGAGTATCAACGAGGACACTGGCAAGGTCGGCCGATTGATCCTGGTAAAAAGTCGAGAGTGTCTTATCTGGTCGGAACACTTCAACAATAGTATGAATATGTGCCGCCCCCAAATCAGTATCGACAGAAAAAAAGCTCTTACGTATTGCACTCCAGGCCAGAGGTGAAGAACCTGGTCGTAACACAGGTGCTGCAGAGTATGCCCGGGTGACTGGGTACAGATGAAACGGACATTCAGAAGCCGTCCATCAGTTCGATCCCTTTCAGATAATCCACTGAAAGGGCCTTGGTAATCTGGACGTTCTTATTCGCATAAAGGTCAATCTGATGAATTCGTTCGTGAGGGAGCAGATTCCCGCTACCATCTGTCAGTACGCTTATGACTGGCTTAGCGAACGAGTGTTTATGAGCCGCGATTACTTTAGCGATACTGCCATCACTTAATTGCAGAAAGCTTCCAACAGGAAAAAGCGAAGCATACGCGAGAAACGCCTTCACGAATTCCTGCGACAGGATACCCGTGCGCGTCATCTTGATCAAGCTTTCCATCGATTTATACGGAACCAACTGTTCACGGTGGGGCCGGGGCGATGACATAGCCTCGTAGACATCGGCAACCTGAACCAGTTTGGCAAAAGGATGGATGAGTTTGCCCCCGCGCTGTTTGGGATATCCTCTCCCATTTACCCGCTCATGAACCTGATAAGCGACAAACGGCACCGATTCCGGCAGCAGCCGAACTTTTTCGAGCACGTGCAGCCCAAGCATCGGGTGCTTGAGAATCTCGTACCATTCCATTTCGGTGAGTTTCCCCTGCTTACACCGTATTTCTTCGGGTATCAGCAGCATGCCCACATCATGTACCAGGGCTCCCATGCCGATTTCAACGACCTGATTTTCGTTGTAGCCATACGATGCCGCGATATTGATCGAAAGAAGACAGACATTCAGTGAATGGACATACACGTGTTCAACACCGGCCGGCTTGGTTCTGGATAAATTGAGAAGTATGTTCCGGTCAGTGACAAACAGTTTGACAAAACGTTCAGAAAGCGTTTTTATCGGCCGGCCATCCTGTATCTGGCCATCCGCAACTGCATCGAGAAGATGAATGACCTCGTCCAGGGAATTGCCGTATTGAGCAGTTACGCTTTCTTTGTATTCTACTGTCCGATCCGCAGGCATTCGTACCGAAGATCTGCTTTCAAGGGACTGCCCAAACGGCCTGTCGGGAGTTCGACGTTCGTTCAGTCGCTTATCCAGCTTGAGTGTCAAAGAACTCGATTTAAGTTGCTCGTATCCTTCGTGGCCCGGCTTTACACCGAGCCTGCTCTGCTGAGAGGACGTTTTGTCGGGAGCACCGGTCTTGCTGTCGGAGTCTTCGAGATCCAGATCATCGAGTTGGAGTGCGGCTTTGGAGAGGATGTCATTGATCTCTTCGACCTCGCTCTGCGGCTTGATGTAAACGTCGAAAATATTCCGTTTCTGAAGCGTTTCCAGGTGGCGACCAGTTATGGTAACTCCCTTGGAAATAAGAAGCTCCCCGCGATCCGAATAGTAATCGGAATCGGCTATGGTGCCTGCCTGGAGCAGTGAAACGCTTACAGCCTTCATTGCCATGAATGCGACCTCGAAAACAAAAACTCTGATTGACCGGCATTGTTGCATGCCTCTGAGTACCCCGGAGAGGCATACAGTTCTGGAACGGGTTCCAGAGGATATTATAGAGTTGATGCACGATGGTTTCCAGAAGAAAACCATGTGTACGCGGTGAAACCGAGACTGGTCGTGCAACCTCCTGCGCCGGATAATGTTGGCGGGCTCGCAGGCTCGCGGACAAGCCTGTGCGACAGCGTACAAAGAACCCGGCACAATTGTATTTGGATGCCGATGCAAACGATTTTAGAGATCTATCCGAAAACGACCAGATTTTCTATTCCCCGGCGAGGAGTGTTGCCGCCTCTGTTGGAATCTCCTGCTGTAATCTCCAAGGATGCACGTTGCTTTTTTTGTCCAAGCTTGCCCCGCTGCTGTTCTATCCCCTTGGGCTGTCCATTACTCTGACAGTCATCGGGCTTATACTGCTCCGATTCGGCAGAAAGAAATTTTCGGCAGGGGTAATTATCGGTGCAGTTGGTCTGCTCTTTCTCTCTTCGCTGCCGGTTGTGGATCATGTGATCGTGCGTTCTCTGGAGCATCCCTACGATCAGGCGACTCCGGTGCCGCCATGTTCCTCGATAGTACTATTGTGCGGAGCGGAAGTCCCCGAGCTTCCTCCCCGAAGCTATCCGGAGCTCAACTATGCCGGAGATCGCCTGGTTCATGCCGCACGGCTCTACAGACAGAACAAGGCACCACGGGTCATCGTAACGGGCGGCAAGCTGCCCTTTATCACCGATTTCCAGGGATCAGCGGCCCATCAGGCCGCGTATCTGCTTTCTCATTCGCTCGGAGTGGATTCCGATGCCATCATTGTCGAGCCCCAGGCACGTAATACCTACCAGCACGCCGGGCTGGTTGCGGGGATCCTCGATTCCCTCAACCTTCCGCTCGAAATCATCCTGGTAACCAGTGCATCGCATATGACCCGCTCGGTCGGCGTATTCGAAAACGCGGGATTTCGGGTGGTGCCTGCTCCCGCTGATTTCAACGCTCACGAGCGCTTTCAGTGGGGGCTGCTCAAGTTCCTTCCCAGTGCTGCTGCACTTCATCGCACTACCATGGCATTTCACGAATACTATGGCATGGTGGCATACCGTATACTTGGTTGGATATAGTCATGAATGTTCTTTTTCTGAATTCGATAAGTGCGCATAAATACGGCGGTGGCGAGAAGTGGATGATAACCGCAGCTGCCGGGATGCGGGAGCGGGGACATCGGGTAGTTGTTGCTTCAAAGAAAAATGCCGTCATTCTCAAGAAAGCTCGGGAAAAAGGAGTTGCCGGTACAGTCTTCAACGTCAGGTCGGACTTCAGTCCTCTGCAGACATGGCGCATAAAGAACTATATCGAGGCAAACCAGGTCGACATACTTATCTGTAATCTGAACAAGGATGTGCGGGTCGCGGGACTCGCTGCCCGCCTGGCCTCGAATAAGCCACTCGTTTTTGCCCGTCACGGAATACTTCTTTGCGGCAAAAAGTGGAAACACCGCCTGACTTTGAGCTTTTTGGCCGATGGAATCATAACAAATACCCGGACCATTGCCCATGCGTACCAGAAGTACGGATGGTTTGAGGAAAACTACGTGCAGGTTTTATACAATGGAGTGGAACCTGTTACCTCAGCGAAACCGGTGGATTTTGGTCCTGAGGCCGCAGGCAGAAAGGTGATATTTTCCGCAGGGCGTCTTTCCGAACAGAAAGGCTATGAGTACCTCATCGATGCCGCGGCGGATCTGTGTGCTAAACGCGATGACCTTTTCTTTGCCGTTGCCGGGAAAGGAAAGCTTGAAAAATCTCTCGAAGCGAGAGTGATGCGCAAAGGCCTTGCGAAACGTTTTGTCTTTCTTGGTTTCAAGGAGGATATGGGCCCGTATTTGAATGGGTGCGATATTTTCGTCCTGCCTTCGCTGTTCGAAGGAATGCCCAATGCGGTTATGGAAGCGATGTCGGCGGGAGCACCGGTGATATCGACAGATGTAAATGGTGCGCTCGAACTCACTGCCGACGGGACGGTTGGAAAAATTGTCCCTGCCAGGGATTCCCGAGCACTGGCCGAAGCGATAGAGGAACTCGTGGACAATCCGGCCTTGCGCCGTGAGCTGGCCACACAAGGACAGAAGAGAGTGCGCAAGCATTTTACCATAGATACGATGGTCAATAATCTGGAGCAGATGCTGCAGCAACGGCTCCAGGAGCACCGACGAACCGGAAAAAAAGGAGTGCACAACAGTGTTCATGCGTAAAAGGGGATTTGTCAGAGCAGGAACTGCGCTGGTTCTTCTTTCGGTTGCATTTCACTGCTATGCCGGGGCACATGAATGGGTCATTTCGCCGCCACCCTTGTTCACGTATTCTCGCGTAGCTCGGGATGGGCATTTCGACATCCATGGCTTCCGCCAGGACACGGCGGCTCTGCCGGTCAACCTGTTGGGTCTTGAAATAGCTCGGCGTCGGCGCTTTCGACCTTCTCTGAGATACCAGATTGGCGGACAGGTAAAATGGGGGCATGTGGATGTTGCAGAGGAATACAATGTTCCGCTTACCGATGGAACCGTGGCGCCCTCTCTCGCTACTGCGCAGGAGTTTCTGCAGCTCTCGCTTTCCCCTGAGTTACACTATTTGATCTCTGCTCATACAGCCGTGACTCCATACCTGCGGGCTGGACTTCAGCTCACCTATACCAGGATGGTACAAATCGGCCGGCAGAATGGAAGCGGCCTGTTCCGAACGCCGGTAGATATTCCAAGTAGTTTCATCAAATGGAGTCCCGGAGTCAGTGGTTTTGTCGGTGTCGGCTTCGATGTCCCGCTATCCCGCCAATACGCGCTTTCCATCAGCGGATATGGCTCCTATGGCATTCCGATATCATTCGAGTACGAACACGATCTGCCTCTGGAGTCGATCACCTACTGGGAAGCCTTCCGCTCGGTAGGCGTGCAGGTCGCTTTCGTCCTGAAGTAATCCCCCTTTTTCGTGGTTTTTCCCCAATCGCTCCGAGCGCCGGCCTCGCCTGCATTTTTCGGGAATTCCGGATAAGGCATTTCCGATATTCTCGCCTTCCGTATTTGACACTTGTAATGAAGTGCACCTCTATTGTATCCTTTTATCTGGTCAAGCAAAACAGCTCTTCTGACGGCTTTTTTGACAAGCTGTGACAGAGAAGCTTTTTTTGATTCACATTCCGGGTGTCGATGATCTCGGCCGGGAACCAGAGCATTAACTTTCTGGAGCGTTATGGAATTCATCCGCGAAAATTTCTACATACTTGTAAGTGCATTCACCGGATTCTATGCACTTGCTTTTATTGCAGTCCTGGGTGACCGAATGCACGTCTCCAAGCCAACACGCCGGTTTACGCTGTTTTTGTCGGCAGTCTATCTCTGGTCTGTCAGAGATGCTGTTATTTCTGTTCTCTCCGGCACGTTCTCTTCCGAAGCGCTGCTGCCGGTGCTGGTGGCAGTATCACCGGTATATCTTATCCTCCCCTTGTTCGGATTTGGTTTTTTGATTGCGGTGTATAATTCGGTAGCTCCGCGTGAGCTGGAATTCCGAAGTGAAAACTTGGTCTTCGGTACCCTGGGAGGGATCGCTGTCGTGATCTATCTTGCGGCCCTGATATGGCCATCGGTTCTGTATAGATCTCTTTCTGTAAATGCACTGGACTATGCGTATATTCCCGGCCCCGGACTGCGGCTTCTTTCGGTGGCGATTCTCGTTTCTGCTCTCGTGCCGTGCGGAGCCCTTCTGGCGTTCTCCCGTTCCCGTCCTCGATCCGAAGCGGTACTGATAACAGCCGGGGTGTTCACAACCCTCATGGTGGTTCTGCCTTCGAGTCTACAGCCAATTGCTCCTCTCAGAAATCTGCCTCGCCTGGGGTGCTTGAGTATGGTTCTGGTCGCCTGCTCGTCCGCCATCGCTTTGCTTCGTTTTGAACCGTTATCTTCGGCCAAACGGGCTCTTCGGGAGAAAAATGCGTGGCGAGATGTCGGGCAGAGTCTGAAAACTCTGGCCGATTCCGACAATGAAGCCGAGGTTTTTCAGAATATTTGTGACTACTCCAACAGAGTATCCGAGTCGATTTTAATGGCAATCGTGACCTTTTCATCGTCTCCCGATCAGTACAAGGTTCGAGCGGTATCGGATAACTCCAAAAAGAGGCACGTTCTCACGGATATTCTGCCTCTTATGCCGGGGCAGACATATCCTGTGGAAAAAAGCGAGGGATTCAGAAGAGTCTTGAAGGAAGGGAATGCTCAGGTATGTAGAAAGCTGGGCGAGGCCTTTTACACAACGCAGGGAATCGTGACGGAAGCCAAGCTCCAGGAGCGCTTCGGAATTCGGCAGGTGTTCATTCTCCCGATTGTGTGTGACAGCACCACCCGCGGTGCCATACTCCTGCTTAGAAGTCGTGTCGCCGAGAATGCCGCAATGTTCGAGGTCTTTTCGGTGCAGTGCTCCCTGGTCATGCGTTTTTCGGAGCACGTCCGCCAATTGGAGCATGGAAAGCGTCTCGAGGAACAGCTTCGACAATCTCAGAAAATGGAGGCGATTGGCCTTCTGGCCGGCGGGATTGCGCACGACTTCAATAATCTACTCGCGGGGATATCGGGATTTGCCGGTTTGCTCAAGCGGAAACACTGCAGCAAAGACAGTAGCCTGAGGAAGTATGTCGACCCGATAGTCGATGCTGCGGCGCGCGGCTCCGAACTTACCGGGCAGTTGCTGGCATTCGCTCGCAAAGGCAACTATCAGCAGGTTCCTGTTGACTTGCACAAGATGGTCGATAGTGCGCGCGGGATCCTCGAGCGTACGATCGACAAACGTATTCAGATTGAAACGAAATTCGAGGCTGAGGTGCCGATGGTCCTCGGTGATCCGTCTCAACTGGAAAATGTTGCACTGAACATGGGTCTCAATGCGCGTGATGCAATGCCGGAAGGAGGTCGTCTGGTTTTTCGGACTACCAATCAGAGGTTTACCGAATCGGTTGAGCATGGAGGAAAGTACCGTATCAAAGCCGGTGCGTATATCGTTTTGGAAGTAATCGATACCGGCGTCGGAATGGATCCGGATACGAAAGAGCGTATTTTCGAGCCTTTTTTCACGACCAAGAAGACGGGAAAAGGAACCGGTCTGGGCCTGGCGGGAGCCTACGGGTGCATAAAGAACCACGGGGGCTATATCGAGGTCGATTCTAATAAGGGCAGGGGTACTTCGGTCAGGGTACTCCTCCCGACTACATGTGAGCAATCTGCAGACGATTCGTGTACTGATGCCGATGAAATCGTCAACGGAAAAGGGCATGTCATGGTGATCGACGATGAGAAAATCGTTCGTGATGTCTCCAGAGAAATTCTCGAAGATCTGGGATATGCGGTTACCATCTGTTCCGATGGGGTACAGGCTCTGGATTTTTACGAAAAGCACCATCAGAAAGTCGACCTTGTAATCGTGGACATGATTATGCCACGAATGGCCGGGTACGATTGCTATAAAGGTCTCAGGAAGATAAAACCTGATGTCAAAGTCGTGATCGCTACCGGGTACAGTTTGCCCGAAGAGACGCAGGGTCTTATCGCGCGAGGAGTATCGGGATTCATTCAGAAACCCTTTGAGGCTGAGGCGCTTTCGAAAGTCGTTGCCGATGCCATACAGAACTCATCCGCTCTCCATGCCAGCGCCTGACACAATTCTTTCCCCGAGGTGCCGCTGAATTCGCGTTGCCGTCTGGCGGGGTGACTCGCTCCACCCTTCCTGTCGAAGAGAGGTGCAGAACTCGAGGTGATCCCTTCCAAGACGATAATCGGGTTCTTTGGGCGGGTGTAGCAGATACCGGGACATCAGCGCAAAGTCCATATCGACTATGAGAGACGACTGGTAATAGAAACGCGCCGGGTTGTTCTGCAGGTACAGAGAGCTTCCCAGAATTTTACGATTTTCTATGGCCAGGTCGCTCAGGCCCTTCTCGGCAATCCTTATGTCCGGAGTTTCGAGAACCGCTATGAGTGCTTTGTGCACGAGCGAAAAAATTTCGCGGGGGCCCTGGTCTTTTCGCCGCATTCCGACCACCAGGATCACCACCACACCGGGCGCCAGAACAACCGTGCCTCCTCCACCCCGGCGGGCTCGCACCGGTACTCCGTCGTTCTCGCATCGCGTAAGATCTATTTCGCGCTCCGGTTTGCACGAGGGTCCATGCACGATTTCTGTCTCTTCCTGCAGATACGTGCGCACGAAGGGCAGAGGCTGAGAGGCCCCATAAAGAAACAGCGCATCGTTTTTGCGGGATACACCGGGAAACTGAGGTAATGATATCGCCATGGCAAGTCTATGGTATAGTAGGTGAATTCTACTACTGGAGTGTGAGCCTGCTCGGGAAACAGCACCACATCTGCTGCAGGTCGGCCCCGTTCAGCACCGGAAGTCGAAGAGCACCGGGGTAATCAAGTGTCGGTGTACTTAAAAATGGTATATGTCGATTTCCTCCCCTTTTTCCAGCAAAATTCCAGAACTATATTTCGTTTCTACCGGCCGGAGCCGGTCTTGCACGCATATACGGGAAGTGAGGAATGATGCCTGAAAAAGCGGTTGTCCTGACCGGCAATGATCTTTCTGTGGAAGACATCGTTGCTATTGGCGTAGGAGATAAGGTGGTGAGTCTGGATAACCGGGCCCTGGATCGCTGCTTGGAATCCCGGCGTTTTCTGGAAAACGAGGTGCAGGCCGGGCGTATAATTTACGGCGTCAACACTTCCTTTGGTCCCATGTGCAATAAAATCATAGACGATCATGAACTCGAACAGCTTCAGATAAACCTGATAAAGAGTCATGCCGCAGGCCTGGGTGATCCATTCAAACACTATATCGCTCGAGCGGTACTTGCGGTCCGACTCAATAGCCTGGTAAAGGGGTTTTCCGGCGTGCGGCATGAACTCCTCTATCTTCTGCGCGATATGATCAATTCGGGCATCGCCCCCTACATCCCCGAATGCGGCAGCGTGGGGGCTTCGGGAGACCTGGTGCACCTTGCGCATATGGGACTGGCGGTAATCGGCGAAGGCAAAGTGTATTATCGCGGAGTACTCCGCGAAACCGCGGAAGCGTTCGACGAAGCCGGGATCAGGCCGATCAAGCTCAGCTACAAAGAAGGCATTGCGCTGATGAACGGAACGAGCGCCATGACCGCGCTTGCTGCATTCGTTGTATTCACCTGCCGGAAACTGCTTCGTCTTGGATGTGTAAATGCGGCTTTTACCATGGAAATCTTTGGCGGCATCGATGACGCCTTCGACCCTGACCTTCATGCCGTAAAGTCTCACCCCGGGCAGGTTCATATCGCCTCAACCATACGAAACCTCTATAAGGGCTCCCGGAATATCACCCTTCGCGAGGAAATGCACGACCTCATCCGAAGTCAGCAGAGCTCGGGCCCGGTTTTCGAAACCAATATCAATGTGCAGGACGTGTATTCGATTCGCTGTACTCCGCAAATCCTTGCCCCGGTGCAGGAGGCTATCGAGCAGGCAGCTCGTACCGTGGAGATCGAAGCGAATTCATCCAACGATAACCCGATCATTATTCCTGACAAAAAAAAGATTATTCATGGCGGTAATTTTCACGGCCAGTCGATTGCATTTACCATGGACTCTTTAAGTGTGGCTCTCGCCGAATTGTGTACGCTTTCCGAGAGAAGACTGAACAAGCTTTTAGATAAAACACTCAATGAAGGACTTCCCGAGCATCTGATCGCCGGGACAGTCGGACTGACCATGGGGTTTATGGGTGCCCAGTACCTGGCAACTTCAACCACTGCCGAAAGCAGGCAATTGGCTGCCCCGGTCAGCATCCATTCAATTTCCTGCAATGCATCGAATCAGGACGTGGTCAGCATGGGAACAGTCGCTGCACGCAAGGCATTTCAGTCTGCCCGGAATGCCAAGCATGTGTTAACCCTGGAGACTCTGGCGATGATGCAGGCACTTTCGTTTCGGAATGCGGCAACTATGGGACATGGCACTACGGCGATTCATCGGATACTCTCCCGGCATTTCCGGGTATATCGGAACGAACGGGTTTTTCATGAAGACCTGGTGGCTTTTCGAAAAGTACTGTTCTCGTCGTCGATTTTCGATGACTTGTCGGTCTACTGGGCAGAAGAGTCCCAGAAGGCATAGAAGTTATGCCACTCGTACGGGTGCGCACGGACAACAGATTCCAGGAGTTCGCTGAACTTTTTTGCCGCTTCCAGTATCTTGGTATCCCGCTTTTCGGAGGGTATCCGGTCGAGAACGATCGGATCAAAGGCTTCCATCCGGTAGGTTCTCCAGCCGGTTTTTACCACAAAAACCGGCAGTATCGGACTATTGAAAATCGAAGAAAGTGCATACGGTCCGATGGGAAACTCCGCCGGTGCACCGAGGAAATCGATTTTGCGGCTTCGCTGATGGACCGTCCGATCACCGTGCAGGCAGACAAATTCTCCGGCTTGCAGTGCGCGGGCTATCTGGACGGTGATATCCGTCTGATTGCTGGATAGTCTAAGGACATTGATTCGGCGGTGTTTGGTCGCTGTCTCGAGGACCTTTCGGACGGCTTCGTTCTCGTTGTCGAGGGTGACAATGTTGATCGGGCAATCGATCCGATCCCGAAGTAGATTCCCCGCAAGCTCCCAGTTACCCACATGGGCGCTCAGAAGAATGGCGCCCTGGCCGCTGGTGGCCAGAGCGGCGATCGTTTCCTCGCCAATGCAGGTGTATCGAAAAATGTCTCCACGGCCGAGAAGAAAAGCAAAACGGTCTATCAGGCTCGTGCCGAACGCGAAAACGTGGCGCCAGATGTGAAAGAATGTAGTAGGGACACCAAGGTGTGAACGGAACTCGCGGATCGCTTTTTTTGTTTGTTGGTCGCGAAGTGCATATCCGAAGGAGACGAAAAAAAGGAGCAGATAGGCTGGAACAATGCCGAAATGCTTGATGAGAAACATGAAACATCGATTCCCCCATGCACCACCTTTCGATGTTCCGGTCCAATTCTGTGGTTGGGGAGCGGTACCCATTATGCGCATACTTCCTTGTAAACAACACAGGACGAAAAAGGGGGAATCCATGATTCCCCCTGAAGCTCGAACCGCGAGCGGATAGCGATCCTATCCCTGGTACACTTCATCGAACTTTCTCTGGGCCTCAACCATTGCATGACGCATCATGTCCTCGGCTTTGGCGGTTTCTCTCTCCGCAAGCAGCGAGAGCAGCTGCGTGGAATCCATCTTGGCCGCTGCGTATTCGCAGGCTTCCCAGCTCAGGACACTGCGAATAACCCGGTCGATTGCCTGTTGTTCATTGTCGTAGGCACGCGCCTGCATATCATGACCCTTCCAACGGGAATACCCTCCCTGCTGCATCAGCCCCGCGATTGCTACATTCATGCCATTGATGCGTGCTCCGTTGTCGATATCGTACTTGCCCGGTCCCCCCAGAATTATTCCATCATTGTAGCCCTGGCTGTTCAGATGAACATGGACCATCGCGTCATTGTCGAGTTCTTCAACCGAATCGTAGACGTGATCCAGACCAATCATTTCTGAGTGACCGAACTCCTTGTTCACTCCCTTTTTATTCGATGAAATCCCGAATTCTTTCTCGAGCTTGTTCCAGAATACCAGGGCACTGGCGACTGTCGGAATGAGCATGGCAGGATGTCCCTCGTTGGGCTTGGGCTCAAATCCCATGTAAAGGTCTCCACCCGCCTTTTCTTCATGCTTGCAGAGTCCGGCAATCGACTCTTTGAGATTGGTGTACATCTGCTTGATACCGATTGTGGCCAGATCATACCCAAAAGAGCCGTTCCAGAGAACAAGTGTCGGGACAACGTCCGGATGCCATACTTTCTTCATCGGGCCGTAGGCGATGTCGACCGTGCGAAACCCGAGCTCTTCGGCTAACTTCCTCTCTTTAGGGTCCAGTGAACATATTCCGCCGTAGGCAAAATGGGTATGTGCGCCCGGAGTAATCATCGCCAGGTGCAGATCTGCCTGCTCCATGGCATCGGCAATATCACTGGCGGTCGTATCGCTGATCTCAGAATCGTAGTGCAGCTCGATACCAAGAGAGATGTTTTCCGGAAGCCGGGGTTTGATATGCTTGTCGACAATCCCGATCATGTCTACAGTTGATATGTCACCCCATGAAGGACGCACATCGGAAGGAACGAATCCGCCCTTTCCTGCATTGAAGGTCCATCGGCAAATACTGTGGTAAGATTTCTTGTCGGCCACGAAGGCCCCCTTTCGCTTATGATGTAGTTGTTTTCTTTGGTCGTGATGATTCCAGCACTTCTTTCCATCGGCCATACGCTTCTGCGTATGCCTCCTTGTGATCGGCGCGAGGTTCGACGCGTGACCTGGTACGCAGGGCGGTAAATGCTTCGCGGGGTGAGGCATAGATTCCCGCACCGATTCCTGCCCCGCGAGCCGCCCCGTTTGCCCCATCGGTCTGCAGTAGCTCTACATGGGTGTCAAGCGTCGTCGCGAAAGCCTCGGAGAAGATCGGGCTGAGAAACATATTGGCATGACCCGCTTTCACATTGGCGATTTTCATTCCCATTTCCGACATTATATCTACTCCGTATTTGAGGGCAAACACAATGCCCTCCTGCACAGCGCGAAGGAGATGCTCTTTCCGATGCCGGTTGAAGTCGAGTCCATGAATACTGCCGCCGACCGCCTGGTTTTCCAGGGTTCGTTCCGCTCCGTTTCCGTACGGCAGGACGGATATGCCACCGGAACCTACCGGGGCTTTAAGAGCAAGGGTATTCATCTGAGAATAGTCAAGTCCTGTTTTGCCCAGGGACATCAGATTGTGTTTCACCCAGCTGTTGAGTATGCCGGTTCCGTTTACGCAAAGCAGAATCCCGAATCGTGGTGATTCGGGGGTATAGTTCACGTGAGCGAACGTATTCACGCGCGATTTCGGATCGTATGAAGCGCTGTCGTTAACCCCGTAGATAACCCCAGAAGTGCCGGCGGTCGTGGCGACTTCTCCGGGTTCCAGTACATTGAGGGATAAGGCATTGTTTGGCTGGTCACCGCCGCGATACGAAACCACGACATCTTTTTCGAGGCCTAATTCAGATGCTGCCGATGCCGTCAGAGTCCCCTGGTTGGAGAACACCGGCAAAATGTGAGGAAGGAGGTTACGGTCCAATTCGAATTCATCCAGAACGATATCCGCAACATCCCTTTTTTTGAAATCCCAGAGAATCCCTTCAGAAAGCCCCGATGGGGTTGTCGTGGTTTCGCCGGTGAGTTTGAGAGCGATATAGTCGCCCGGGAGCATGATCTTGTGAATTTTCCGGTAGATGTCCGGCTCGTTGTCTTTGACCCACTTCAGTTTCGATGCCGTGAAGTTGCCGGGAGAGTTGAGGAGCCGACTCAGGCATTTCCTCCGGCCAATCGAAGCCATTGCGTTGTTGCCGATTTCGACGGCTCGGCTGTCACACCAGATAATCGAAGGTCGCACTGGTTCCAGTGACCGGTCCACTGCAACCAGGCCGTGCATTTGGTAGGATATGCCTATTGCTGCGGTCCCCCGGAATTTCCTGGCACCGACTTTTTTTCTGATTTGAGAGGTCGCTTTTTTAACATGGTTCCACCAGGTAGAAGGATCCTGTTCAGCCCATCCCGGGTTTTTCGCCAGAATAGGAAGCTCTTTTTGTGGCGAAGTTGCCGAAGCAATCAGGCGGCCGCTTTGCGAATCCAGCAAAGCCGCTTTCACCGAGGAGCTTCCGATATCCAGTCCCAGCAGAGATTGCTCTCGAGTCCTGGTTTCTCGCTTTCTCTCTTCATGGGGACCAATAATGGAAAACGCATTTGCAGGCCGGGTTCCGAATGATAAAATTAGACTGTGTGTACTGATTATCGACGCTGTAACCCTTTGATACAGCTTAA
>JBEPYC010000029.1:0-19062 GCA_041641555.1 Chitinivibrionales bacterium
ATCGGCTACATTAAAAATTACAGCGGGGGAAGCTCGTGTCCCTTCTATTCGGTATACCGGCACACACGCGATTTTTCCAGTGCCCGCAGAGAAGAGTTCTGTGACTCTGGATGTATTTGATCTTCTCGGCAAAAGGGTCTATTCCACTCGTGTTTCAGACCTGCACCACGTAACTATCTCTCGCTCTTTGCTGCCCCATGTTTTTGTCGCCCGACTCAGAAACGACACAGGTAAACTTTACCATCTCAAAGGCATGCAGCCATCCGGCAAGTAGCACTGCCTGGCCCCCCCTGATTTCCTTTATTTTCATTCCGCGTACCCACAAATCATACTCTTTTACGGACACCCACGTAAGTCATTGATTTATATAGGCATTTTGTTTTCACTCAGAAAACGCTAATAGTACCTCATTCTTCCGAAATCGTTCTATTTGGGTTATATTAAGTATAGAGCAGAGGGTAAAAAACGGGGGAAGTATGAGGAACGTCATTTTCATAGGAGCATTCGCCGGATACCTGATCTTCCTCATTGCATTTACAAACAGAATGCTCGATGGATTTTGGGGCGGGATCTTTGCCTTGGTAAAAGGTTTTCTAAGATAGCCCTGGGGATGCAAGCAAACTTGGTGTTCGCCATAAAGCAGCAAAGGTACGGGCTCAGGACTCGTACACAAAACCTCGCCGGACATCCGGCACAAGCTGCCTCGTTCACGTTGCCCGACGTTTAGCGTCACAACCCGAAAGGAGCGCTCTCACAAGCCTTTGACAGATGTTGTCTTTTTCCCGGTCGTTTGGAGCCGCAGCCAGACGGCCGGGAACAAAGACCCCTTCACACAAGGGCATTTACAGTTACTTTTTCTGGGAAACAGCTGTCGAATGGTAAGCGGTCTCTTCAGCCCGATCCATCGACAGCCTGAGGCCGTGTCGAGAGTCAGCCGCAGGCTTTCGGCACGGCCATTTTAGTTCGAAATGATCTCAGGATATACAACGAGCCGAAACTATCCAAAGAGGTCCTGTTGGCCGGTTACAATCGACTCGAAATCGAGCCCTTTCGATTCCAGAATCGATTCAGCGATCGGCTGAATCTGGGCAGTGATATAATGATCGTAATCCAGAGGGGCATGCCGTTTTTCCACTGGCTGGGGACCCTCTACCGTGATGTAATACGAAATGGCGCGTGGTTGCACATCCAGAAGTCGTGCGGCTTGCACGTGAGGCGGTGCGGTCCCGACATACTGACTCAACGGTTTATTGATCTTCTTGCGATATACCAGCATTTCATCCACTTCCCCGCTCCGAACGCGCTGGATTGTTCTCTGGATATAATCCTCGACCGGCTGATTCCGAAAAATCCTCATATACAGTTCGTGCTGAAACTCCCGGCTTAATTGGGTCCAGTCCGTTCGGGCGGACTCGAGTCCCTTAAACATTAATTGAAGGTCACCATTTTGGTTCTCGATGGCACCGCAGTATCGTTTCTTACTCCCCTGCGTTCCTCCCCGTACCGTCGGCATGAAAAAGTGCCTGAAATGCGTCTCGAACTCTAACTCCAACGCGGGTTCTACCCCATACACCTTTTTTAGTTCAGCAGTCAGCCACCCATTGACTTCAGAAACGATTTCTTTCCCTGTTGCTTGGGCATTACCCTGAGCCTGCGAACCCAGAAGTATGAAAAGAGAGTCGGTATCTCCGTAAATAACCTTCTTGCCGAAATGCTCTTCGATATACTTGCTGGTCATCTTGAGGATGCACCTGCCCGTTTCGGTTATAGTCGATGCTAGGTCATAGGAGAAGAAACGGCAGCCTGGCGTTCCCAGCACCCCATAAAAACTGTTCATCAGAATTTTGACAGCTTGAGACAGGTGCGGATTCCTCCGCTTCTTGGCTTCTGCTCGAGCCTGCATGAGGTTTTCTATAATCCCCGGCAACAATGTCTGATCAGTGGCGAAGCTTGGTCCGGCTGGACCTCGGACACGACTTTTTGACTCAGAGTGAAGCCCAAGGGGATCGATTCGGAAGGTCATGATAAGCGATGGATACAAGCTCTTGAAATCCAGAAGAAGAACGTTTTCGTGCAGACCGGGTACCGAGTCCATCACATACCCTCCCGGGAGGAGTCGGTCGCTGCGCTCTGCATCGATGGTGTTTTTCGCGACATAGCCTTTCCGGTGAAGTGCGGGCAAGTAGAGGAAATCGAAAGCTGCCACACTTCCACCCAGACGATCGAGAAGGTGACCCGAAAGCTTGGACCGTGCAACAGCATTCTGCAGGATGCCCGTTTTCTTGAAGATATCAAGCGTAAGCTGTGAGTCTTCGAGATTATATTCGGCCAGTGCCTTCTTGTCCTCAGAAAACAAGCGATCGATCTCGGCAATTTTTTCTGCACCCGTCTGGGAAATCAGTTTTGCCTTTCCGAGCACCTGCTCCGCCACATTGTCCAGTGAATAACTCTCGAAATTGTAGAACTGCGCTCGAAGCATCGTGGGCACATCGAGAACAACCCGTCCCTGAACCCGAACCACCGCAAATCGATGGTTACCCGAGGATGGAAGAACTCGCGCGGTATTCGCTCGCCCCAGCAGAAAGGGCACGGAGAGTTCGTCGCATCGACTCTGAATTACGGAGAGATCGAAGTCGATGACGTTCCAGCCAATGATAATATCCGGATCTTCACGCCCGATATGCTCAAAAAACACCTGCAACAGCTGCCGTTCGTTTGGACAGGCCACCATCTCCGGATGTTCAATCAATTCACCACGAATGAATGTTTTTTTACTTTTCCCTGCGCAGGCAATACTGTATATCTCGCCCGTGGAAACATTGGTTTCAATATCTATTGCCATTACCGTCAAATCCACCGAGACTCCGTACCCTCGAATACGAGGATTGTACGCATAGCAATGGCTCCCGCGGTACTCTATTCTTCCTTCGACGCGGAACCCGCCCCGAACACCCCGTTCCATCAGAAAGCGATCGACAGGGTTGATATCACTCTCGTAAACCGGTACACCTGAAGCACGAAGGCTTTCGGCAGTTCGAGCACACTCCCGATATGTCGGAAAGTAAAGGCAATCGACCTCCTGGTGATCAAGACTCTTCATTGGAAGTGCTTTTCGCTCTGACGCTGCCGAGGTGAATGCAGGAGGAGTCTGGCGCGGGACAAAAAACAATGGTCGAAATCCATCGATAATTACCTTAATCGGCACACCATCTTCAGTCTTGCCGTACAAAGCAATCTCGAAGCGCCCGCGATTATCGCGGTACGAAGTACTCAGGAGAAAAGCCTTTGCTGCGGAGGATGATTCCATAGGTAGAAAATAGGCTCAGCCCGGGCCCTCGCGGGTCTCACAAGGAGAGCAGGAGACCGCTGCCCAGTCAAAACAGGGCCGAAATCGGTTCCAGAATCCTTTCGGCCATTTGCGAAGGAGTCGTTTCTACACCTACGGGTAGTTCTAAAATAGGCACCCCCGTGCGCTTGTAGAAATCTACGACAGGAAGAGTGTCCCGCTCAAACGAAGCAAGCTTCCGGCGGAAGACCTCCAGCCCTGCATCCTTACGATGAGAACGGTTTTCATGACCGGCCCCCCTTTCGGCGCGGGCCTTTCTTTCGGCAGCAACTTCTGCGGTGCACCCCAAGACCACTACTCCACGAACATCCAGGCCGATTTTCTCTAAACCCACCGCCTGACCAACATGGCGAGGTATCCCATTGAGAACAAGTACATCCTTTTCCCTGTCAGATCTGAATCCGCATATTCTGAGGAAGTGAACGATAATTTTTCGGGCAATGTCGAAATGGGAATCATCAAGAAGCTTCCCGTTCATCACTCCCGAGACAAACTCGCGTTCTCCCGGGGATAGTCCGGGATCAAAATCGCCGGACACCACCTTTCGAAGCAGTTCTCCGAAGTCCAAGTGGAGAAACCTTCTCCCGGGAATGCGCGTGGAGTGCGAGAGCTCATCGCCTAAGGGCGTTTTACCCGCATTGGAGGTACCGATAAGAAGAAAGGAAGGAATATTTTTTTTCGGGGCTTGCACGCAATCAACCCAATTTCCTGTGCCATTTTACAACTGCATCGTATTCCAGACCGCCCCCGAATATATCCAGCGCACTTCCAACGGTCGCATCAACTCGCCCGCATCCCGCCTCATACACTTCCTGCAGGTCATCGAGCGACCGAATTCCTCCTGCGTAGGTTGCAGAAATAGGCGACTCTTTTCCGAGAAGCTCCACCAGCTCCCGGTCTATACCTCCTTGTTTCCCTTCCACATCTGCAGCATGCACCAGAAATTCATCACACGATTCTGCCAAAGACCCAAGCAGGACGGCATCGAGCTCCAGCTCGCTGATCTTCTGCCACCTGTCGGTTGCGATACGGTAGGTTGAGCCCACTCGTTTACAGCTTAAGTCGAGCACCAGACGCTTGGAGCCAACAGTTTCCACAAGTTTTCGTAATCTCTCACGATGCAAAACCCCATCCGAAAAGACAAACGAGGTCACGATCACGTGCGATGCCCCGGCCTGAAGATAGCCTGAAGCGTTCTCGACAGTTATTCCTCCGCCGATCTGGAGCCCTCCCGGGAAGGCGGCAAGAGCCTCCCGTGCCGCCGTTTCATTCCCAGGTCCCAGCATAATCACATGTCCACCCGGTAAACGATCGTTACGGTAGAGACGAGCGTAATCGGCAGCCGAGCGGTCTGTTTCGAAATTGGTCTGAAGTCGACCATCGGCGGTATCCGACAGACTGCTTCCAACAATCTGCTTTACCTTACCTTCATGGAGATCGATGCATGGACGAAATCTCATTTATCTCCCTCTTCCCCCCCACTCACTTTGCCACTCCCATGATAATGAACACAGTAGTAGAGGCGATATCTGGCGACTCTGTCACTACCCCTCATGGCGTCGAAATTCCGGATAAAAACAACCTGGTCGAAGTGATCGGTGACTCTGTCCGTAGGTGGGTGATTCGTGACAAAGTAGAAATCCTCGCCCACAAATGAACTGTCTTCGTACCAGTATTCGTAGCTGGTCGCATGATACTCCCCAAGATCCAGGCGAACCGCTTCCAACTGCGGCTCCGTGTAGAAATTGATCATCGATGGGATCTGATAGTTGGGGCCAAAGATGCGAACGTCTTTTCTGAGTTCCTGTTGATAATACTCCTTGAACTCTCCTTCGAACACCGAACTCCGGTAATAGCGCCTGGTCGCGTCGGCCCGGGAAGGGACAGGAAATACCGGGACGATTGCCTGAACCGCCACAACCAGCATAAACAATACGGCAATGCCGAAATTTATCGATGTAACTGTACGAATCTTGCGTCGGTTCCAGTTCTCCGAAAGGTGCCAGACAGTCAGTACCAGGAGACCCACGAAAGCGAATGCTCCCCAATTTGCCTCCAATTTGTTTCGAAAGGATTTCTGGACGATATAAACCAGAGGCACAAGGGATGTCATGGATAAGAAAAACTTCGCTTCACCCTGATTACCCTGTGGTCGTCTGACCAGGGTTTTGACCGAAAGATAGATGCCATAGCCCGCAATCAGCGGCGTAAAAAGCCCTGCTTGTGCTCCCCAGAATTCGAGAAAGCGAACAATCCCTCCCTTCCGGGAAAGAAGCGATCCGGTCGCAAGACGAACAAAGGCAAAATCGTTTTGAATATTCCAGACGATGAACGGACTATACATCAGGAGCGCCAGAAGAAGCGAGATCCAGACTTCTTTTTTTCTCAAATGTTCGTTTCGTCGGCTACTCAGGAGTACGTACCCCGCGATGCCAAAACCCACAAAGACCGCTCCAATCTTCGAAAGAGCAGCAAGCCCCAGAAATATTCCGCCAAGATAGAGATAGTTCCTGTTGATGAAAAAACCGCGGTAATACATCCATACTGCAAGGAAAAGAAACAGAAGCATCGGCGTATCAGTAGTCTGTACAAAACTTGCCCCTGCGAAGAAAGGCGTAAGATTGAACGCAACTGCAAGCATCACACCAGTGAAGCTATCGCGAAGGTCCTTTCCGAACGCATAGAGAGCCAGCGACAGCAAGACATACGACAAAACCCCAAGCATCCGAACACCAAAGGAGGTTTCACCGAAAAGCAGCGAAGACAGCTTGAGAAAGTAGGCAAGAAAAGGACCATGGTCGACATATCCATGAGAAAGATGCCTGCTCCAGATGAAATAGTAAGCTTCGTCCTCCAGCAAGTACGTTGCGTTAATAAGCACAATTCTGAGTACCAACATACCTACAGCAAGGGCACCCCCCCAAAAAACAAGTGGCCGTTTACCGGCTAATCGCATAGCATCTCCAGAAAGGTGAAATGGGAAGTCCCTGAAAATACAACGTCCCTTAGGTGTAAGCCCAACTAAGTTAGATCGCTCTTCTCCATCCGTTGACTCGGCCCCTGTCTTCATCACATATTGAAGTATATGGTTATTTGCAGGACTGCGGCTCACTTTCAGCCCCTTCCCACACAGGTTTTCTATACTTTCCGATAAATTTTTTCATCCCCCGCTTTCAAGGAGGACGGCATGCGTCTCTTGCGCCCTTTCGCTCTAACCGTTTTAATCAGCATTCTGGCAGGCTGCTCGCAAGAGCCGAAAGAGAAAGTAGCCGAAAAACATCCTGATGGCACAGCGAAGAAGGTTATCGTGTATGTCGGGTCTCCAACCAATGTGATCAAGACCACCTACTTTTTCCCCGACGGCTCATTGCAGTCAGTACAGCATTTCAAGGATGGCGAGCCAGATTCAGTGATGACCGTCTATTATAAAAGTGGCAAAAAGTACAAGCAAGCCCATTTTAGTGAAGGAAAGAATGAGGGCAAGGAGATAAGCTGGTACGAAAACGGCCAGATCAAGAGCGAAACGAACTACAAAGACGGGCAGCCTGAAGGGATGTCGGCAAGTTACTACAAAGACGGGACCAAGAGTTCGGAAGTAAGCTATAAGGACGGTAAAAAGCAAGGCAAAGAGATTGCCTGGTATCCCGACGGCACGAAAAAAGAAGTCAGCACCTACGCGAACGGGGACCTCAACGGCGTCGCCAAAAAATGGAACAAGAAAGGCGTTCTGGTCGAGGTAAAGACGTATAAGGATAACGTGCTCAATGGACCTTTCACACTGTACTGGGACAATGGGAAAAAAATGGAAGCCGGGACATACGATCAGGGTAAATACGAAGGAGAGCGGAGGCAGTGGAGCGAGCGAGGACGACTCCAGTCCAAAGTGACCTACAAAGATGGTCAGATGGTGGACGGTCGGTCATACTGAACTGCCGCCAATAACACCCGGCAGACAATAGGGGAGTTCGGATGACTCCCCTTCTTTTTTTATGTTTGTCAGTCTCCCCTGATTACATCCGGTCGGTCCGCAGGGGTTCTTTTACTGTCTGCTTCACGATACTTTTTCACGACCGTTTCCAGCAGCTCTTGCTGAAGTTTCCAATGCGAGTATTGTCCCTTCCCTGTGTGATTCACAAGAACCGCAAAAGCCAGAGTTTCACGTGGCAAAAGAACGTATCCTGAAAGGGTACTTACGCCGGATTCGTTCAGTGTACCGGTTTTCGCCCGTATAATTCCACGGAGCGGGGAGTACTTGAACCTGCTCTTGAGTGTGCCATCCACTCCAGCCACCGACAGGGCCGATAGATACTCGGGCAGATACTCTTTGCGCGACCAGACATACCCCAGAAGCGAAACAATCTGATTGGGACTGAGCTGATTCACTGAGCCCATCCCTGAGCCATTGCGAACGCGAAGTGTATCTGGCAATGTGGCATTCTGCCACCAGTTTCTGGCGATTTCGGATGTCTTCTCCCACGAGCCCGGAGAAGAATCGTATGAAGCACTCAGGCTTTTATAAACCATTTCGGCCGCGAAATTACTGGAGTACTTGAACATGTGCTCAACGAACTCAGATAGCGGCTGAGATTTAAATGTGTGAAATGGTTTTGGAGAAAAAACATTCTTTGGTATCGAACCGCTTTGGATCGATCCTTCGACTACAACCTGATTACGTTCAAACAACGCCTGCAAAGCCATTGCAAAGTTCTGACCGGTAGACCAGGCCTTCCGATAGATGTATCGGGGCTTGCTGTTTGTCGACATTCCGCCGTATACCGTTACCTGAGTGGAGGCGCCGTTTGGCTCTGTACGAACAACCAGGGATGTCGATTTCCCGGGAGAAACCGTCTTGGCTGTGTTGACAACCCGAACTCCTTCGAGTGCGGGAAGGAGATCTATGTGTACCGGGGATCCGGCCTGGGCACCTGGACGTACATGTACAGCCACACAGTTGAAACTGGCCGACAAAGCCCCCACCGGTGCCAGGTAAGCCCGACTGGTTCCGTCGTCGCCGTAACCGGGAGCAAGCGGAATGCTGTCGAAAAGCGACTCCTCGAGAATGATATCTCCTGTGATTTTTCTTACGCCAAGATGATAGAGCTGCTCGGAAAAAAGCCACAACCGCTCTGCAAATAAACCAGGATCCCCACCACCGAGGATGTACATGTCACCATTCACAACACCTTTGTCCCTGTCGTGCGTGCCATCGATATAGACCTTGGTTTCGTAGGTATGATCGGGACCGAGACGCTCCAGAGCCAATGCACCGGTCACCAGCTTTGTTACCGATGCAGGAACAAACAGGTTTTCTCCGTTGTGCGTGGCGATCACCGAATCATGTTCAATTGAGCCCATCATGAAGCCAACAGACGAAGAAGGATAACCGGACGCGCGCAGCACCTTCTCTACCGCCGACTCGATGTCGCCTGCGTAAGAATCCGCACTGAGGAAAAGAAGCATGAACACCAGCGTGCGGGTGAAACCAACAAGATTACGGACGGTCAAAATTTGAACTCTTTTCATTTCTGTGATCTTTTTGTTTCTTTGTGCTCTTTACTGGTTGTATTTTATAGGATTGTGGAAATGAGCCACTCGTCTAATTTTATAGAGAACGCTGGGAGTTTTCAATTTATGCCAAAGTATTCGATCGCATTCGTTGTCCCCGATGAAAAAAGTCAGTTGCGCCATCGGGTCGTTGAAAGTGCCAATGAAGAAGAGGCCTTGAGAGATTTTTTCAACAATGAAACTCTCGACCTCTACTCAAATGATGATCAGGGATTCTACTACTTCAAAGAGGATTTTTACGATAAATCCGCTCAATATGGGAGCATTATCAGGCACACCAGCTGATACCCGGCACCCTGTGGAACCGAAGCCCCCTCGATTTTGCCGATTCTGTCGCAGGGGGTGACTTACATGCTTTTTTGCAGATGGCGTCAGAGCCAACTATGGCTTCAATTGGACGGTATCCCGCGTTTCGAGCTCTTTGACTTCGGTAATAAACTCTCCGCGGTCTTTGAATTTGCGATACACTGATGCAAACCGGATATAGGCGACTTCGTCGAGTGCGTAGAGCGCATCCATAACCATCTTACCAATTTCTCCGCTATCCACTTCCATTTTTGACAGTTTTTCGATCTGCTCAGTAATCCGGTCGATAACGGCATCAATCTGCTTGCGACTCACGGGGCGCTTCTTGCATGCTGTTTCAATTCCCGAAAGAAGTTTCTGGCGATCGAATGGCTCACGACGTCTGTCGCTTTTTACTATCGTAAGCGGTGCTGCCTCAATGTACTCATAGGTAGTAAAACGTTTTTCGCACTCCAGACACTCACGTCGACGGCGCACGGCACGCCCTTCCTTACTTGCCCGGGAATCCACAACCTTGTCTTCTTCGTGACCACAGAATGGACACCTCATGTAAATACCCCTTTTTTGAGTACCCGGGCCTGAGCATCCTCGGATACAGTCGCTTTGATGCCTGGAAGGCCCCCTGTCGGCAGAACCACCCGAAAACGTTCGCACTGGTGAGTGAAAAAACACTCGTCATTGGCTACCACAAGATGTGGTACGTATAATAAAGATAAAATACAAGATGGGAAACTGACAAGTATTACGTGTACAGCGGAACCAGAGCTCGGTAATGAGGGTTCCTGTCGGCCTTACATCTCAGCTAAAACTCCTGATGCAATTCCAGACCCGAGGCTGATCCCTGGAAATAAGGTACAACCCGGAAGGCTCGAGCAGTACCCGTACCCCGGATGCCGCGATACTTTGTTGCTACGCGAGTATCGATGAAAGCGACTACTCTGTCGATAACCAGAGCTGCAAGTATGAACGATGATGCGACCCGATACTGCGTTGCCCGGTGCCGAATATCTACATACTCCTCTCGGAGCGAATCAGAAGACCATTGCCAGGTCAGATTCTCTGAAAGGTATTTCCTTTCGAGCAGGTCTTCTTCGCGATTGAGTTCCTGTATTCGGTTGTACTCACCATCATCCATGTAGATACCGACATTCTGCCAGAAAAACTCATCGGCTCCCGGACCGCCGGCAACATCTGCCTCTCTCCACGCCAGCGTCTTGGCATCATCAATCAGCCGGTTCGAAAACCTTCCAGCAAAAACGTAGCTAAACCACAATGATGTTTCCACTGCAAAAAAGCCGTACGCCTTTTTGTGCTGCCCCAAGTATTGGTGTCCCAGGCCGGGAAGCAGTATTGAGGCGGCCATTGCAAGTCCCGAAGACTTTCCGGTCTCACGAGTCGCAAAAACGTCTATACTGTCGGTCTGGACTTCTTCTTCAATAGTAACCTGCGCTACCACGGAAGAGGTACCAACAAGGGTAAGCAAAACGAAAAGGAAATAGCGCATCAGAACCCCAGTCGGATTGCCATCCCGGGAACCGTTTCCGTACCCGTATTGACAAAGTTCTGTTCAAGTTCAATACGCTGCCAGAAACTCTTTCGACCCAGAAGCATATCGTTATGGTTTTTAGCGGTAATCCCGGCGTCGATAGCGCTCACAATATGGTTGAGAATCACAACATACAGAATATTCTGTGCAATACGATGCTGATCAGTCCGCTGGTCCAGCAACCCTTTATAGGTTTGGTAGAAGTGGGAAAAGCCATATGCAGGATCAGAGTTCATGGGCTCACCATACGATGTATCAGATCCGTTTACCCTTATTGGAACGGCATTGAACTTATAGTACAGGGAATCATCAGTTATTCTCGTGGACTGAAACAGTGTATCACCCGATACAAAGGGCGAAGACGGGCCATCGACGATATCCTCTGGAGTAGGGCGAGGCTTGGAGTCCTCCCAGCCATGAACGAACAAATCGGATTCTATCCAGCTATAGAATTCTTTCTCGCCAAAAGAGTTCTTGAAATACTTGTGGTCGAATCCGGTGCGGGCAACCTCCGGATTATTGGTTGTATCTCCGAAAACCTGATGTTGCCCGTAGAAGTAAGTATTTATCATAGAGTCGGCATACGCTTTTCTTTCTTCCAGCGAGACGCCCGATTGATTTTTCTTTTCCAGAAGAGCCGCATACAGTGTATCGTAGGCGTTCTTGAATCGTTCATAGCTGTAGGTCGAATCAGCATGGTTATAAGCTTGTTCCGCGAAATGATTCCCTCTTCGGCGAAAACCTACACTGGTGGCGATCGCCGCGATTTCCGCTGCAACAAAGACGCCGGTTTTCCAGTAATTCTTTGCGTAGGCTTGACCAAGCCCCGGCACTACGAGGGAAAGAAGAACCGCCAGCTTGGGTGAGCGATACTCCCGCAATCCTTCGGCGAAGTTTACCGCTCGCTCTTCTTCGATGTTCACCACATCAGCTTTTTCCCGGACGACTTCGTCTGCCACCTTCTGAGGCTCCTCCGAAGGTGCGGCTTCTTCGACAAGTTCTCCTTCACCCTCTTCGACCAACTCCTCTTCTTCCACAACAATCGGCTCTTCAACCTCGGAGGAATCCGGTGACGATGAGACCGCAGGAGCAGTCTCTTCCGCAGGAGATTCCTGCCGCTCGCCCGCTTCAAAAAGAAACCCACGCTCATCATCCAGATCATCCAGGAACTCATCCATGTCTTCGGATGATGACTCGGGCTGGTCTGAAGGAGATTGTTCTTCTGAAGGCTCACTTTCAGGTTCATCATCTTCTTCGATCAGAAATTCGTCTTCCTCTTCTTCGTACAGCCCCTGGTCGCTCTGGTCAACCTCGCTCGCTCCCTGGGCAACGACCATTGCCGCAGGGGGAACCAGATCGCTCACATCAGGTAACCTGATTGCGAAAACATGGGCAACTGATACAAGACAGGAAAGAAAGAAGATGCCGAGGCGGCCGGATACCATCATACAAGCCTCGCTGATTCCTTGAAGAAGTGGCTGAGGGACACACCAGTCCTATGAAAGACCGAGTACGTCTATCATAGAATACAAACCCGGGTTCTGATCGGCAAGCCATTTGGCAGCAGTAACTGCACCGCGTGCAAAAGTCGCCCGGCTCTGGGCCATATGCCGGAGCTCCAGGCGCTCTTCGCTACCCGCGAATAAAACCGTGTGGTCGCCGACAATTTCTCCGCCCCGAACAGCATGCATTCCGATCTCGGTTTTAGTACGTTCGCCGGTCAACCCGGATCGACCATGCCGAACCGCCTGTTCGTAAACTTGCCCGATTGCCTCCGCGGCCACTTCTCCGAGACGTTTGGCCGTGCCACTCGGAGAATCCTGTTTATGGCGATGATGCGCCTCGACGATTTCGATATCGAAATCGCCTGCCAGACGAGAGGCAACAAGGCTGGTCAAATGAAATAAGAGATTCACTCCCATGCTCATATTGGGACTGAAAACAACCGGGATATTTTGACTCAGTTTCTCGACCCGCTGAATCTGATTCTCGGACAAGCCAGTTGTACCTAAAACCAGCCGAGTGCTTTTTCCATCGAGCGAATCGAGGAGGTTATCGACGCCTCCCGGAGAAGAAAAGCTGATAAGAACGTTTTCGGAAGTAGCTACCGTGGCAAGATCGGTTTCTACCGAAACACCAGAGGGGCTCTCCCCCAGGAGTGAAGCGTAATCTTTTCCTTTATCGGGGTGCTCAGGCACTTCGAGGGCTCCTGCGAGGGATGCCTGGGGGTCGTGCAGAATAATTTTGCCAATTTCACGACCCATCCGACCGAGAGCACCAACGACGGCAATTCCAGTAGTTTTTTTCATGTAGATCAGGAGTTCTTTTCGAGGTTACTGTTATCAAGTACGGAGAAGAGTTGCTTCTTATTGTCTTCTCCCATATTCACCAATGGAAGACGAAGGGGACCACCGGCAAGGCCCAGGTGACCCATGGCCGTTTTCACTGGAATCGGGTTGGTTTCGATGAACAATGCCTTGCATATCGGCAAAAGCTCTTCATGCACAGCACGCGCCTTAACGACATCACCCGACTCGTATGCCTGCACAAGAGCCGCCATTTTCGAAGGAGCGATATTGGCCACGACGGATATGACACCGGATCCCCCAACCGAGAGAATCGGAAGAGTGAGGCTGTCTTCCCCGGAAAGAATAGCGATACGGTCACCGCAACGACGATGAATCTCAGAGCTTTGCGTAACATCACCGCTGGCTTCTTTGACTGCAACGATATTCTCATAGTCGCAGAGGCGCTCGACGGTTTCCGGCAGCATGTTCACGCCGGTTCTCCCAGGGACATTATAGAGCACCACAGGAATATCTACCGACGTAGCGATTGTTTTAAAGTGTTGATACAAACCTTCTTGCGTTGGCTTGTTGTAGTAGGGTGTGATACACAGGATCGCGTCGGCTCCTACCTCTTTGGCATGAGCTGCGGCCTCGATCGATTCTTTGGTATTGTTCGAACCAGCACCCGCAATGACCTGCACCTTCCCCTTAGCCTGGCTGATCGCGATATCGACCACGCGCAAATGCTCTTCCCATGAAAGAGTAGCCGATTCTCCCGTCGTACCACACGGCACAATTCCCGCAACTCCCCGGGCGAGAAGAAAATCGATATTCTTCCGAAGGCCGGCTTCGTCGATCTGACCATCTGCGGTAAACGGCGTTACTATGGCAACAAAACATCCCTTAAGTTGCATGAAATTATCTCCCCAAACTGATCCGGCACAGCCGGAATGTGTGTTTACTGCTTTGTGCAGCACCCGGTACGGAGAGGGGGAATACTACGATTCCCCCTGTTATTAGCTCATACCGAATATTTCATACGAGTCGCTTTTCGGCTATGCGTTCTCGTCCTTAACTACCCATACTTTCAAAGTTGCCGACACCTGCCTATGAAGTTTGATCTCGATCTCGTACACCCCAAGCTCCTTGATCGGCTCCTCGAGCATAACGGACCGGCGCTCAACATCAAACCCTTCGCGTTTGAGGAAATCAGCGATTTCCTGGCTACCAACCGAACCGAACATCTTCTCCTCTTCACCGACATTAACGGGAATCGTACATGGAGTCGATTCGATTTTCTTGGCAAGTTCTTTGGCGGTGCCAACGCGCTTGCCTTCACGCTTCTCAGTCATTTTTTTAGTCTCGGCGACCATTCTCTTGTTTCCCTCGGTGGCTAAAACAGCAACTCCCTTGGGAATGAGAAAATTCCGCGCATACCCATCACGGACCCTGACAACGTCCATCGCGTTGCCGAGACTTTGATAATCCTGCTTGAGTATAACTTCCATGGTTGTTCTCCAAGTTTTACAGGTCTACACTGCCTGCCACATATCCCGCAGGCGACCTGCGCACGGGTTTATCGGCTAATGTTTTCTGCGACAAACGGCACTAATGCCAGATGACGCGCTCGCTTGATTGCAGTGGCAAGGCTGCGCTGATGCTTCGCACAGGTAGCGGTTGTGCGACGAGGAAGAATCTTTCCTCGGTCTGTGATAAACCGCCGGAGTACATCGACATCTTTATAATCAGGTTCTCTATTATTCTCGTGGAACCAGCACGTTCTTCTGCTTCTACCGCCTCTTCGGTTCATTCTGTTTCCTCCTGTTCTTCTGCGTGGGCAGCATTTCTCTTTTTCTCAGCGGCCTGCGCGGCGAGACGTTCCTTTTTCAAATCCCTGATGAGTGTCAGGTGACGCAGGATATTGGTGTTGAGCCGGAAGTCAGCATCGATTTTGCCGACCAGATCACCTTCTCCCTCGAAATGGAACAAGCAATAGTACCCAAGTCGCTTCCGGTTGATTTCGTAAGCGAGTTCGCGCTTACCCCATACAACCGTCTCTTCGAAGCTGCCATTGCTTTTGAGAAAATCTTCGAACCGACTCTGCTCCTTTTGGAGCGCATCATCCCCGATGGTACCATCGAAGACGACTACAGTCTCGTAAGGTCGTTTCACTCCACACCTCCTTTGGTCTGAGCGGCCCAACCGATATACCAGGCTGGGCAGGATACAAGTTTCTTAATAATACTAAAAAAAGGAATTTTGCCCTATCAGGGCAAACTTTCCGGGGAACGGACAGACCGTCTCTATTCAGGCGGAATTGTAGGTATTCATCGCCGCCTCAATACCCCGATCGCAGAAATACAATAACGCGTCTGCTGAGCGATTCCGAACTTCGTCTAAATGCTCCATCTCATGATCCTCGAATTTACCCAATACGAATTCGACAACAGGCATCCCCTTTGGAACAGGTCCTATTCCTATCCGCAACCGGGGAAATTGCTTTCCTGAGGTATCGATGATGGACTTGAGACCGTTGTGCCCCCCGGATGAACCATTCTTGCGGAACCTGAGTTTTCCCAACGGAAGATTGAGATCATCGGTAACAACAATACAGGATTCCAGAGAAATGTTCAGTCGATTCACCAGAGACCTGAATGAATCCCCCGAACGATTCACGAAAGTAAGCGGTTTTGCCAGTAGAACGTTTTTGCCCGATGCCGTGGTTGCTCTTGCTACAATTGCGTTGTCCAGTTCCCCATCGATTCTGTCGGGGAAACGCGCCGCAAGCGAGTCGATCGCCATGAAACCGGCATTGTGACGTGTTCCTTCATAGTCGGAACCGGGGTTTCCAATGCCGAACAGGAGAAAATCGATCGACCCAACATCGAACTTCTTTCTGCGAAAAATGTCAAAGAACTTCAGGATTCCCACGAATAGACTCGCTTAACCAGCGTGCAGTACATATAGGCTTGGGTAAGAAGGCATCAACGGGTCCTCGAAACTACCCTTCGGACTTCTCGGCAGCGCTTTCACCACCCTCACCTTCGGCAGCTTCACCCTCTGCAGCTTCACCTTCTTCACCTTCAGCAGGAGTCACTTCTACGTTCGGTCGGTTGACCTGCGCCACGACTTCATCTGGCGAATTCTTGATCTCGACCTTCGGTATATTCAGATCTTCAACGTGGATAGTGTCTCCGAGATTCAACTTGCTTACATCGACGGTGATTTGTTCCGGCATATCCATCGGAAGACACTCGATAGTAAGCTCACGAACAGGGTGTTCAAGGATACCACCTTCTTCTTTCACGCCCACCGGTACACCCACAACCTCAACGCGTGTTTGAATGGTGATTTTCTCAGACATCGAGACATGTTGAAAATCCAGGTGCAAAACATCGGTGTCACGCACGGGGTGCTTCTGCACATCCTTTATGACAGCAACCGCTTCGCTTTTTCCGGGCAGGCCAAGATCAATGAGATGGCCGTCCTTTCGAGCACGCACAAGTGCCCAATACTCTGCCGCATTGACTTCAACATGCTCGGTTTTTTCCCCATGACCGTAAAATACGGCAGGGATCCAGTCTTTGGCTCGGCTTTTACGGGCGTACGACTTACCCTTGCCTTCTCTTGTACGTGCTTTGAGCTTAACTATGTCCAAAACTCGACCTCCGCGTGGGTTCTTAGATAACTTTGACCTTGTATAGTGGTGCCGATATTTCGGCACGAATAAACTGCATTGAAAGCAGCGCTCACAGCCCCTCAGCGCTATCGGAATCCGGTAACCGAGACTGCCAGGGTAACCAAAAGATATAAAAAGCTGGGGCGGGAGGATTCGAACCTCCGAATGTCAGGACCAAAACCTGATGGCTTGCCGCTTGCCGACGCCCCAGTAGCTAAAGATCGACCTCGCAAAAGATCTGGCAAATGTTGTAAAATAGTATTCGCCCAAGTGTGACAAAAGAATCTTCAAAAAACACCAGGGCATCCCAGAAACTCTGGCATGCCCACGTAGCCCCTAATCTAAATCCTTTACCCCGAATTCTGGCTCAGCCTACCCCCAAAATTTTGCTGGTTCCTTTCGCCCCATATCCTTGGGCACTGTGACCACTCAATGACTCGAGCGAATGGAGCCGCCTGTATTACGCGCCGTTATGCCCTGCGGACTGGGCAGCCCCCAGTGAATGAACTCGCTCTTCGGTATCTGCTCGGTTCAATTCCTGCTCGAACGCATCCAGAACCCGGTCCTCGATCATCTTACGCATTTCGTTGTTTATCGGGTGAGCTATATCATGGTACGTACCGTCTTTGTGCTTCCTGCTTGGCATCGATACGAAATAGCCTTCAGACCCGTTAATAACTTTCAACCCTCGAACCACAAAGCAGTCGTCAAAGGTGATACTGGCGAATGCCTTCAGTTTTTCCTCGTTCCTTATGCTGATTCGTACTTCTGTGATTTCCACGTGCACGTCCTCCTTCTAAGTGCCCATATCTCGCCACTGCTAACCCGGCTTAACCGGATGGATTTCACATGGCCCTAAGACCAAAAAGCTGTGTTGCTGCCCTTATCCACGCTTGCACATTAACCTCTCGACCAACTCAAAGCGTCGCAGGCTCAATGAGCGCGCAAATAGTTTAGACACACAGCTCACCCCCGTGGCGTGTCTGCAAAAGCCTGCGCAGCATTCCGGTCCCGGCAATTTTTGTATCCGGATGCGCATCACTTTCCCTTAGTACGAAAAACCACCTGACAGGTACCTAGGCTCCTCCTTATAGGTTGAAGAATTGAAAAACCAAGCTCCGTCTCCTCCGCTTGCTTTTCGCTACACGTTGAGTACAATATAGTTGTTCCTATCATTTGAAGCAAAAATCTGATCCGGACCTGAACCACCCACCCACTCCTCAGCGGCCCATATTTACTAATTCACTTGCCATGAATAGAAAAGCAGACATATTCAGGAAAGACTTCGGATCTCTGAGGCGCAAGGATTTCTTGCAGAAGTGACCTGTGAAACATGTATATTATTTGACTCTCTGCAGAGATTCTGTATCAATAACGAGCATAACGGCACAATCGACTTTTCCGTCGGTGCCCAAGGTTCTCTTTTTTCGTCGGCAACTGCAATGTCATCCCCACAATCAAAGAAAAAAGATCTCGTTTGCCTTCTCGACTTCGAAGTCGAGGAGATTCGTAATATCCTCCGCCTGGCTGCTGAGCTCAAGGCCCGAAGGGCCACTTCCGAGCACAAGTGCCTTCAGGGTAAAACTGGTGTCCTCATTTTCGAGAAGCCATCGCTGCGCACTCGGATAACCTTCGAAGTGGCGATTCATGAACTGGGCGGCCATTCGGTCAATCTCGAGGCCTCCATGGTGCGAATCGGAGAAAGAGAAACTGTCGAAGATGTAGCCAGGAACCTGGAACGGTGGGTTCACCTGCTTGTTGCCAGAACATTTTCTCACGATACAGTTGAGCAACTTGCCAGGTACTCTTCGGTTCCCGTCATAAACGCCCTCACGGACATATTCCATCCCTGCCAGTCCCTTGCTTTCGCCCTCACGCTTCATGAGTACCGCGGAGGCGAGGCTGGAAAGAATGTGGTTTTTGTCGGCGACGGAAACAATGTCTGCAATTCTCTCATGGCTATTTGCGCAAAGCTTGGCCACAATTTCACACTCGTATGCCCTCCCGGATACGAGTCGCCGAAGGATGTCGTTGAAAGATGCCGGGCAGCTGGAGGGAAATCAGGCTCTACTGTCAAAGTTACTAATACTTTTGAAGATGTATTGCACGATGCATCCGCCATCTATACCGATGTTTGGGCAAGTATGGGGCAGGAAGAAGAAGCCGAACAGCGGAGTGCCATTTTTCGACCCTACCAGGTGAATTCGGCACTTCTGGCCAAAGCACCTGAGGACGTAATCGTCTCACATTGCCTGCCGGCCCACCGCGAAGAAGAAATAACCGCCGAGATACTCGACGGAAAACACTCGGTAGCGCTCGATGAAGCCGAGAA
>JBEPYC010000030.1:0-18676 GCA_041641555.1 Chitinivibrionales bacterium
AACAAGCCGCTGATCGGGGAGCCAGAACGCCAGATGTGACTTGCTGTGTCCAGGCACGTAGAGAATCCGGAATTGCAGGCCAGCGATTTCAATTCGCTGATTTTCAAAAACGTTTTCAGAAATGCCACGAATTCTGCGATCCTTGGGGCCATACACCGGTGCTCCGGTTGCACGGGAAAGGTCAATGGTGCCGCCGATATGATCACTGTGATGATGTGTCAAAAGAATCGCTGTACATGTAAGGCCTCGGTCACCGAGAAACGAATTGACCGGATGAGATTGTCCGGGGTCTATTACGATAGCATTCGAACCATGGATCAGAACATGGATGTAGTTATCTCCCAGGCAGCTAATCGATTGAACTGAACAGAGCGTTTCGGTGGTGCCGTTCATGGCCGGTCATCCACGGGGTTACCTTGATCCCTGGCTGCATCGACTGCAAGCTGATCGCACCGCTCGTTCATCGGGTGGCCGTTATGCCCGCGGACCCATTGGAACGTCACCCGATGAGTGTCGCAGAGATCCAGCAGACGGCCCCAGAGATCGGGGTTGAGCGCCTTTTCTTTCTTGTTTCTTTTCCAGCCGTTCGCGCGCCATTTCCGGGCCCATCCCTTGCTGACTGCGTTGGCAACATACTGTGAATCGGTGACCACCTTGACATCGCATGGCTCTTTGAGTAGTTCCAGGCCTTTAATGACCGCCAGAATTTCCATTCGGTTATTGGTGGTGCCGCGCCTGCCCCCGGAGATCTCTCTCTCATGGTCGCTATAGGTCAGTATGGCGCCATATCCGCCTGGTCCGGGGTTGCCGGAACAGGCGCCGTCGGTGTAGAGTATTACGTTTTTCATGGATAATCAGAATTCAATAGCGGATAGAAAATGTTGCAGAAGCACGCTGTGATGATACGGTCTCTTTGAGGGTAACACCTGGGTTGAATGCATTTTGAGTACGAAAATCATATCCCCAGGAACCGGATAGTTGCACATTCTGGGTCACGTATCCGGCACCCAGGGTAAATAGGTACTGGTGTTCTTTCGGCTTCAGGTTTCCCGAGCCCCACTGATATTGTTGATTATCGTATTTCTGAACAAAACGGTGTAAATCTACCTGGTCCCAGGAAACACCGGCCCTAAGAAGGACCGGAGCGGTAATCAGTGGCGCTTCAAAGCCAATGCCGGCACCAACGCGGGATTGACCAGCACCGTTTTCAGGAAGATCCCTGTCGGAAAAAACGATCTGGTACGGAGCTCTTGCTCTGAATTCTCCAGCTACCGTCCCGAATGGAAGCGAAAAAGCGGCCCCGACGGCACCCTCGAAAGAAGAAATCAACTTGCCTTCGAATGTACCCTTTTCCAGCAAGGAGCCTCCTCCATAGGTATACAATAACTCTTCTTCGGTAAATCTCACGGTCCGCGGAAGGGACAACCGAGCACCGAGCCTGAGTTGATCACCGAAAAGCGATGCGAGAATTCCTCCGCGGATATCGTATCCCAGGTACTGTCGTTGGTACTCGGCTTCGTCTGCGAAGGTTTCGGTCGTCCCATTGAATTCTTTCTTTACATACAAGGGGTTTCGGGTGTTCTCACGACCGATTACGGGGGCAACCGTTACGCCGACTCCCAAACCACGGGCTACCTGCACTCCCATGGAAAACGCTACCATGCCAAGTCCGCCATATGTTCGATAATCGCTCTTACGAGTGAATGTTGTATCATCGTGGGAATAGGTTCCCGAATGCACCGATATATCATCGAAGGTCCAGGGAGAAAGATAGCCGATGCCAAATGTGAGGCCGCCGCGCGAGGTGGGTACTGAGAGGAGAAAACCCAGTTCGTTCAAACGCACGCGCATGAGCTCGTCTGTACCGGAATCACCTGCAAATTGCCAATCGGTGACCACCGAAAGGTAATCGCTCGAAAGCGAGAATTCTCTCACGGGAGTAAATGAAAGGGCTGCAGGGTTCCAGAACACCCCCGAATAATCACTTGAGAGTGCAACATAGTTATTCGCCAGAGAGTAAGCTCTGCTTCCGGTACCTTCAAGGCCCACGAGTTTGTATGAGAAGCTCGGGCTTGACATAAGCCCCATAATCAACGCTGTCTGTAAAATCTTTTTCACTTACCAACTCCGTGGGTTTCTTCGACGAGGTGAACGCTTTTCTGTCTGTTCCTGCTGTGAATTGTTTTTATCCTCGTTGCTTGTGTTTTGCGAATCGTTGTTCTCCGAAGATTTTTGTTCTGCCGAAGAGTCCCTTTCATTTTGGCTTGACTTACGGAGCGGCTCATTCTTCGAAGGAGCTGGTGATGGTGCGGGGGTAGATGGTATCCAGCGACTTCGGGAAGGACGCCGAGATGGTGATGCCTTCTCTGGTTGCTTCTCCTCTGGTTCCTGTTCTTTGCTCAAGCCGCTTTGTGAAGGGCCGGATGAGCTGGAGCCCTGCTGTGTCTCTGGGGACCACCGGGACCGCGAAGGCCTCCTCGGCACTCTCCGCGGTTCTTCAGGCACAGTCACGCCTCCTCCTGAACCACCGCCTCCGCCTCCACTGCCGTTGGAGCCGCAATCGTAACACTGGCGGTCACGGTAGTGGCGGCAGCATCCGCAGGATGCATCATAATAGTAATAGCGCGGACAGCGGTCGTAATCGTACCAGTACGGATCCGTTCGGTACCACCAGGGAGAACGATGATACAGGTACCAGTTACGCGAGTACCAGGTTTCTTCGCATTCAAGTACGGGTCTTCCCCAGAAATCCCGGGTCCAATAGCAGGCTTCACGGTCTCGAACACGAATCGTATCCACCCGACTCACCGTTGAATCTGCCTCCAGGAGTTCTTCCTCTGAGGGGGGAGTGCGGTCTATTGTGGCCAGCTGGGTATAGCAGCCGCTCAAGCCAAACGAAAGAATTACCGCGCCCAGAACTGCGATAATCAGTTTTTCTGCTCCAAGTGTTTTTTTCCTAATCATGTCCCTGTACCCATGTTTCTGTAATGCACTATGAACAACGCTCTACTACTAATATACGAAACGTAAGAGTGCACTCTTGCCCCATAAATGAATTCGTGCGGGGCTATATCCTATTGCCTGAGCGAATAGCTCAAGGATTTTAAAACCACAAACCGATAACTCTAAGGTGACCAGAAAAATGCGGAAAACCTTTTTTTGTACCGAATGAACATTGTTCGTGACCTTTGGTTTTTATAACTGTATGATCTACATGTAGATCTGCGGAAATGATCACTAAAGTAAACAAATGCGGACTCCGGGCGGGGCCGCGTGTTTACAATTCGAAGATGTTCCGGGGTCTGGAAGGCTCTCGGAATGGCCCTTATGACAAGTCCGGAAGAATTCTAAGTCGATTGCATTGCAGGACCTATAGATTGTTTTCAAAAAATTTACTTGAATTGCATTTTGAAATCAGGTTATAATAAAACTCCAAAATCACGACGTCCTTGATAAAAGGAATTCCGGTCTATGCAGCGAGTAATAATCGCAATGCTGGCGGCATTATCGATAGCCGCCGCAGCCTTCGGCCAGGTCGAAGAATACGTCCTTAAGCCGGGCGATGTCATCTCGATCAATGTTGTCGAGCATCCCGAGTTTTCGGGAAGACACAAAATCCGGCCTGACGGCAGGATCAACTATCCTGTAATTGGCGAAGTTGAGGTCGCAAGTCTTACCTGCGCTCAACTGGTGAAAATTATGCAGGGCAAGCTCACATCGTATGTGAACAATCCTGTCGTTTCGGTGTCTATTGAGGCCTACTATGCGAATAAGATCTACATAATTGGGGAAGTGCGGAGTCCCGGGGAATATGAAATCTATGAGCCCCTGGATGTCATAAAAGCGCTGGCGATGTCGGGGGGTCTGACGAGTTCTAAAACGCGCGCAGCGAAGATAATACGGGCAGACGGATCGGTAACCGAAGTCTCTCTGCAGCAGTTGTATCAGGCGGGAAGTAAGACCAACAGAAACCGGACGCTTTATCCCGGCGATACCATTTATATCCCTCCGTCGCTCAACGTTCCGTGGGCTGCAATCTCAACAGTCCTTTCTGTTGTGCAGACATCACTGACCATTTTTATGCTCGTTATCTCACTTGGCTCGCGATAACCGGCCGAACCGGCGGTTTCATCAGGTCCTAAAACCCCCTGGCTGAGGGGCATTTTCTTTCTTTGGTCCAATGAGGGATCCAGTGATCATAACTATAGGTGGGGGAAAAGGTGGAATAGGAAAAAGCACCACCACTACTTCGCTGGGAGCATGTCTGGCACACCGCGGCCATTCGGTGGGGTTTATCGATGCCGACCTCAGTGGCGCGAATCTTCACCATTGTCTGGGGATTGCCAGGCCGAAAACCGGACTTCACCAGTTTCTTCTTGGGGAGGCCGAGGATCTCAGCAAAGTGGCGCTTCCCACAACGCTTCCAAACAGCTGGTTCATAAGCGGGCTCTCTGATGCCCCCGCATTGGCGAATCCGACCTTTGGACAAAAAGTACGCCTTATCGGCAACATCAAAAAGATGAAAGCCGATTATGTTCTGCTGGACCTTGGCGCTGGTGCCGATACGCATGTCACCGATTTCTTTGCTGCTTTTTCCACGGGGCTTGTAATAACCGATGGTCTGCCGGCTTCGATAGAAAATGCATACGGGTATTTGAAAAACGGCATCATCAGGGGGCTCTTTCGACTTTTCCCGGGAAGAAAAGACATACATGCCGTCTTGAAGCGTTTTTCTTCGCCGCATGCGGAGGATCGGGTGATTACCATCGATGAGCTGATTCGTCAGGTGGCAAAGGAATACGCTCACGAAGCCCGGGAAATGAAGGAATGGCTGCACTCGAGAAAGCTTTTCCTGATCCTCAACATGGTCAAAGATCAGGAAGATATACATCGGGGGAAACGTTTTCTGACTATTGTCAAAAAGTATCTGGGGGTGAACGTAACCTATATCGGTTATGTCGTCTATTCACCAGAGATGCACGGGGCAATGCGGGATTTCAGTCTTCTACGCACCGGCGGTGGAATTGCGGCCGTGGACTGTTTCGAAACCGTTGCTTCAAATCTGATTGCATTAACAAGGAACTGACGCGATTATGGGATATGTCGAGTACTGGGGCTTAAAGGAGAAGCCTTTTGAAGAGCTCTGCGATACACGTTTCTTCTACGATAGCGATGACCACAGGGAGGCCCTTGATCGGATGCTCTATGTTGTCAACGATCGAAACATGAATATGGGACTTCTTACCGGTGAAGTGGGCTCAGGGAAAACCATGACTCGAAGTGTGCTTCGGAACTCTCTTCCCGGGCAGGATTTCGAAGTCATAGGGTTTGAGAACGCAAGCTTCCCGTTCAATGACCTTTTGTTCGATATCTGCAAGAGGATTTCATTTCGCGACCCGCGAATCCAGATGAATGACCAGGAAGAGCTTCCGCCGCGTGATGACAAGTACATGCTCATGAGTATATTCCGAAAGAAGCTCGAAACACTCGTCTACGAAGAGAAACGGCATCTGGTGCTGGTGTTCGATGAAGCTCAGCAGCTTGAAAACTCCGCTTTGGATGAAATAAAGAATCTTACCAATATCTCTTCGGAGACGGAGAATTATCTGACGATTTTTCTGGTCGGACAGCCCGAATTGCGTGAAAAAATCGCGGCCCTTAAACAGGTCGACCAGCGTGTCTTTCTACGATTTCATCTAAACAATCTCGATTATACGAACGCCGTTCGCTACATTCACCACCGGCTCAGGATCGGCGGACGTGAGAGCGGAGGCATATTCAGCAGCCTGGGGCTGGAAATTATCTATCGTGCAACAGGCGGGGTTCCCCGGGAGATAAACAGACTCTGTAAACTGGCGCTCAACTATGGCTATGCACACGAAATACAGGAAATCCGTCGTGAAGACATTCAGATCATTCTTGAAGACATCGAGAAGCAGAGACAATGAGCAAAGATGAAAAACCCAAACTGAGATTCAGCGACATCGTTCGCAGACTCAATCAAGAGCAGGGGCGGCAGGAAAAACCGCAAGAGCCGCAACGCAATGATAACGAATCGAGGGGGCAAACCGACCCACCGGTTCCTTCTTCGAACTTCGGTCCCTCTCCTCATCGCCCGGGCTCGTTTCCGGACCAGCCTCGATATGGAGCCGAACACAGGCCGGTTCCGGCACCTTCTCAGACACAACAGCTCCAGGCACAGGCAACCAGCGGAGTACATACCAACGCACGTCTCGATCAGGAAGAAGAGTCGGAAAAGAAACAGAAATCCGGCGTTACACAGGCCCTTATTGGCAACCTGACCGGTCAGGACGGAGATGAAGAAGAGGAAGATTTCGACATCTACCGTTACCTGGCAGTTGTGATGCGGCGCAAATCGATCATTCTCCTCGCAGTTGTTCTGGTGGGGCTATTTTCTTCGTACGCCTATTTCACTGGAAAGAAGTTTTACACTTCCAGTGCACGAATGCTTTTCAGTCCGGGACATCAGGAAATCGTCTCAGACAACATGGTAACCTGGGAGCCCTGGGGGGCCCGCGATAAGAAACTCCATACGCACATGGAACTGCTCAAGTCCGACAAAGCGGTTCTCCAGAGAGTGAGCGAAGAGCTGGATGGTCAGGTGGGGCCCGGGCAGATCTCATCGGGTTTGACCGTCTCTCGAGGGGAAACCAAGGGGCAGGAAACAGACATAATTGAACTAAAATATCGGCATACCGATCCCGATCTGTCTCGAGATGTGCTAAATCTGCTCTGCAGGAACTACGTTTCCTACATTCAGGAGGTCAAGGGGCAGGACATTACCCGCATGGTTGCCAAACTCGAGGTGCAGATACAGAAACTCGAAAATGAGCTGAAAGAAAAAGAAGATGCCTTGCGCATGTTCAAAGAGAACAACGGAATGGTTCGCCTGACCGCAGAAACGGATGCCCAGGTAACAAAACTCGCTGACATGGAAATCGCCATGCAGCAGACGAAGCTGGACCTGCTGGAGAACAAAGAACGACTGGCTGCAATAGAAAAGCAGATCAACCGCCAGAGTGTCGAGGTGGTAAACTCTATCACGTATCAGGATCTTTACCGCAATCGTCTTTCGGAACTTGAGTTCGAACTCAATACCCTTTTGGCTGAATACAGTCGGGGCCATTACAAAGTAAAGATGGTCGAAAAAGAGATCGAGCAAATCAAACAGGCCCTTCGGTCCGATGTGGAAACCAAGACCGTCCAGAGTGAAACATTTGTCAAAAATCCCATTCGAGAATCACTGCTCCAGGAGCTTGTCACTCTAACGACCAACAAAGCATCACTGGAAGCGAAACGAACGGCTCAGCAACAGATACACAAAAAGCTTGATAGCGAAATCCTCAAGTTGCCTCTTCTGGAACAGCGTTATGCCTCTTTGCAGCGAGAAACCGAAACACTGGTCCAGACGCTTGCGATGCTCAAAAGCCAGTACGAAAAGGCCAAGATTAAACGTGACTCTCAGGAGACCGACCTGAAGGTTCTTCAGCTGGCCGAAACGCCGAAAGTCGGCGTCAGCGAAGTCAAGGTGAATCGGATATACATGGGACTGGTTGTCGGACTGGTTCTGGGCATTGCCCTGGCATTTCTGCTCGAGTACCTGGACCAGACAATTAAGGAGCCGCGTGATGTAGAACGAGGACTGGAGCTGCCCCTGCTTGGTATTGTGCCACTTCTGGAGGGAGACAAGGCGATAATCAATTTCGCTGCCGACAAAGGAAAGGCGCGCCTGGAACCCTTCAGGGTCTTACGAACGAACATTAAGCACCTGGCAAATGTCCACAAAATGAAAACCCTCATCATCTGCAGCGCGGTCAAGGGAGAAGGCAAAACGACTCTTGCGCTGAACCTGGCAATAACGTTTGCAATGGACTCCAAGAGGGTGATTCTGGTCGATGGAGACCTGCGGCGGCCGCAGATCCACGGCCTTCTGGGCGTACCCAAGGAGAACGGGTTCTCGGATTACATGACCGGGATCCGCGATGACATCAAGCAGGTGATCAAACCGACCGACTACCAGAATCTGTCAATTGTGACTTCGGGCGAGCGTCCACATCATCCCACCGAGCTTCTGGGGACCCAGCGATTTGACCAGATGGTAGAAGATCTCAGGCAGCATGCCGATATCGTCATTTTCGATTCTCCCGCCCTTCTCCCGGTCAGTGATGCGATCACGATGGCGCCGAAAATGGACGGCTGTTTGATCGTGACGCGTACGCTCTGGACCCCGATCAAAGCCGCGCGTCAGGCAAAAATGCAGCTGGAACGCATCGGGGCAAACCTGATGGGCACCATGCTCAACGGTATTTCCAACTCTCGCGGATACTACCCCTATTACTACGGCTACTATCGGTACTATTCATATAAGTATAGTTATGAGTACGAGGATGAACCGCGAAAGAGAATGACATTGCGCCAGTTCGGTCTCACCGCTGAAGAAAAGCTGCGAGGTGCCCTGCAGCAAGGTGCGCACTCCCTTCCGCGGTATGTTGCTGGAGTCGGGCGGTTTTCACGACGTCTCTCCAGAAGAAAGACCTTCTGGGTTTTGGCACTCCTTTTTGTCACGTCTCTTCTCTTTCGCCCCTGGATGCAGACTAAGCGAGAAGAGGTGTTCGGCGCAGGATTCAGTATTGAGCGGTTACAGCATGAACCTGTGTCGGATGAGAAAGACAAGGGTGAAAAGTCTCAAGGGATGCTGCTTGAGTCGATACACACCTCACCGGTTTCACACCAGAGCAAACAGGAGACAGCACCGTCTTCGCAGGGCATCCAAAAAGAAACGGTGCGGGCATGGTTCCAATCGATACAGAACAATGATCCAGCAGTAAGCCTGAGCTATTATGATGATGTTGATTTCGAGTTCCCGGATGGAGGGTTTGAGCAGTGGGAAGACGTTCTCAGTAGCAGGTTTGCACAGGAATATGCCCGATATGATACCGCCTTCGTTCGTGAAATCCAAACAGGATTGGTGAATTCCGGGTTCGTTCGTGTCCGCAGTAATGCGGTCACTGTAATGCAAGGTGATACCTCGAGAGTTACGTGGGTGCAGATCTGGAAAGAACGCGATGGCGCCTGGCGAATCATTCGTGAAAAACGGGGGAGCGGATCATGAAACGTCGAAGTCCGCGCAGAACAAGCCCGGCGGTATATGTGACCTACCTGCTTCTGATGGTGGGAATCGGTTGGAATGTGGTTGGCATTTTCCAGAAAGCCGAGACACAGCCGGAAAAAGTCTACGAAGTAGAGATAGCGGGTAACGTCGAGAAACCCGGGGTGTACCGTGTCCCGTATGGTGCCTCGAATTTCGAAATCCTCAAAGTCGCAGGAGTACGGCCGACTTCCGATCTGAGCGGGGTGACGCTTTCCAATCAGATCACTTCAGACGCCAGCCTTATGGTAGGACAACTGGATGCGCCGGTGAGTTTGAATGAAGAGGCCGGTCAGGTGGTTTTGGAGTTTTTCTTCGGCGAAGCCGCAGTGATATCATCGGACGGCCGGACAAGGGCAACCAGAGAAGGTATCCGTATCCAGAAGGGTGACCGCGTATTAACCGAGGCCCGTACTCAGGTCGAGTTTTCGGTCAACGCCTATTCCCGCATCGATATGGATGATTTCTCGGAGCTGGTATTCGACAAAATTGCGGCCGATCAGGAAGACAAAGAAGTTACCGAAGTTTTTCAGAAATCAGGTGTTTGCTGGTACAAGATTGCCTATGCCGAAAAGGCCGAGCTCTTCAAGGTGGTGACCCCCATAGCAAATGTGACGGTTGCGGGGACTGGTGCGGATTTCATGGTCGAAGTCAAGTACGATGAAGTTATCGTGCATTGTCTCGATGGGTTATTGCTGACCGAACGGCCATCCGGAGAAGAAACGATCAATTTAATCGGCGGGCAGACGGTCAATGCGTTTAATGATGGCAGGCCGTTTCAGGTGCGTAGCCTTGCTCCCGATGCAAATCCCTCGGATCGTTTCTCGAAACTGGTGAAAGCAAAGTCCGATTTCATGCTTCGGCAAATGCCTCTGAATTTTATCATCTATGGAATTCCGGATTCGTACTACCTGATAAGTCTCCAGTTCGATGGAAGCAAAGCGACAGTAGTGCATCTGCCCGGCGCAATGTGGGTCGATCAGTTCGCTCAGGGAGTAGGAACACTGGATGAAGCTCTTTTGCAGGGTGGACCCGTTTTGGCGAGCACAATTGTGGAGCGTATTTTGCAGGTAAAAATCCCGAAGTATATTCTTCTACGGCGCGATGAAGTAATTCGACTGGCAGCATCGCTTGGAGATGTGACTCTGTCGGTGGATCCCAAAGCTGCAGCGTTTTTGGGAACCAGATCAGGAAGACAGAAGCTCACCGGGAAGCAGCTGATCCGATTCATGGCGCCAACGATTTCGGGATGGGAAGACGCCCGGAGACGTCAGCGGTCGGTTCTTCGGGCACTGTTCGAGTCCTTTCGGACTCAGTCGGTTGCCATGACGGGTTTGTTGGCAAATCAGATTGTTTCCGGGGCAGAAACGAATTTTTCCAGTACGGATGTCATGAACGAGTATGGTAAGTTTACTTCTCGAGATAATTGGGAGTACAGCATGGAAACCATACCGGGCATGAACACTACCAAAGAAGGTCGAACGTTTTTCAATCCCGAAACCGAGCAAGCGGCAAAACTTCTGAGTGAATGAGAACGCTGGTAGCGGATTGGGAAAACTATGCAGACAAAGGTACTGGTCGTTGGAGCCAAAGGCCAACTCGGGCAGGACATGGCTCTCGTTTTTCGTTCGGGTGGATATGCAGTCGAAGAGTTGGACTTTCCGGATATCGATATTACCGACCCGAAAAATGTCGAAAACGCGTTTGGGAAGATAAAACCCGGCGTTGTTATTAACTGCGCCGCCTACACTGCGGTCGATGCTTGCGAAGAAAACAGGGAAACGGCATTTGCGGTAAACGCTAAAGGCGCGGGTATTCTTGCCTGTGCAGCAGAAGCAATCGGCGCCGAAATCGTGCATATCAGCACGGACTACGTATTTGACGGCTCGAAAAAAGGTGCTTATGTAGAAAACGATGAGCCGTGCCCCCGATCCGTTTACGGGGAATCCAAGCTCGAAGGAGAACGGCAGATTCTCTCCGGTAACCCCCGCCACTACATTTTGCGAATCGCCTGGCTCTACGGTAACCGTGGAGCCAATTTTGTAAAAACCATTCGTCGCGTGGCCGAGCAGAAAGCACGTGAAAACGAATCGATCAAAGTGGTTGATGACCAGATCGGGTCGCCTACCTATACAATGGAGGTATGCCGGCAGGTTGCGGCTCTTTTGCCTGGGCGGAAGTACGGGCTCTATCATGCGACAGCCGAGGGTGAATGCAGCTGGTACGGATTCGCGAAAGCGATCGTCGAAGCCTATGGGATCGGGGTGGAACTGCTGCCGTGTACTACCGAAGAATTTCCGCGTCCGGCTCCGCGCCCGGCAAACAGTGTACTTGAAAACAATAAACTCAAAGACATCGGTCTCAATGTAATGAAAAACTGGCATGCGGCTTTCGAGGAATACCTTCGAGAGCAAAAAGGGCTGCAGCCGGTGTCATAGAACGGATTGGGGAGTAGTGTGAAAAAAATTCTCGTAACCGGCGGTGCCGGCTTTATCGGATCGAATTACGTACGGTACATACTGTCCAACTATCCGGATGTCTCAGTGCTCAACGTCGATGCCATGACCTACGCCGGAAACCCGGATAATCTCGCCGACATCTCGGATGACCCACGATATTCTTTCTTGAAAGCTGATATTTGCGACCGCAGTAGGATGCGCGAGGTTTTTACTGATTCCGATATCGATGGCGTTGTTCATTTTGCGGCAGAGTCGCATGTGGACCGGAGTATTGCCGGTCCCGATGTGTTCGTGGTGACTAACGTTGTGGGTACGCAGGTTCTTCTGGATGTCGCAAGAGAAGCCTGGAAAGATCGATACGACAGTGTGCGATTCGTGCACGTCTCGACCGATGAGGTCTATGGCTCACTGGGAGAAAACGACTTTTTCAGGGAAACGACTCCAGTTTCCCCAAACAGTCCCTATTCGGCCAGTAAGGCGGGATCGGATCTTTTTGCCCGAGCATACTGTCGAACCTATGGAATGCCGGTAATGGTAACGCGGTGTTCGAATAATTATGGACCATATCAGTACCCTGAGAAACTGATTCCTGTCATGATTATCAACGCCCTTCACGATCGGCCGCTTCCGGTGTATGGCGATGGCATGAATGTGCGGGATTGGTTATATGTCGAAGACCACTGCAGCGCAATTGACCGGGTGTTCCAGCGGGGTACGGCGGGAGAGGTCTACAATATCGGTGGCAACAACGAAAAAACAAACATAGAAATGGTGAAGACGATCCTCAATGTCCTGGGTAAGCCCGAATCGCTCATCACCTTCGTGGGGGACAGGATGGGCCACGATCGTCGCTACGCGATTGATTCCACAAAAATCCAGAACGAGCTTGGATGGTCGCCGTCGGTACAATTCAAGGAAGGTATTGAGCGGACCATTCAGTGGTACCTTGATAATCGCGACTGGTGGGAACGCGCCCTGGAGCGTGCTAAAGACTGGGGATTCGACATCTCTATCTCCCAAAGTTTGGCGAAATAGGCAGGTAAATCGGAAATTTCGAATAAAAAAAGTCTGCTTCGGAATAAAAATTCGAAAAAAACGGACTTGCTGCGGTGAGCGCCCACCTGCTTCTTTCTTCCCAGATTCTCCCTCTTCAGGAGCCGACCCGAGGCTCCTTCCCATCCAAAACAACTGCTCGCAGGTGCGCACCGCGGTGAGCACTTGGTTCTCAACCTCTTGGCATTTAATTTCGATTTGAAGTATATTGTTAGCGATGGAACCTTCCAAGGGGGTGGTGGGTTCAAGGTATCGCCAGCAGGCCATCTCCCTTCTGCGCGAAAAGTCCTACCGAAGGTGCAACGAGAAAAAAGAAATCAGTCCATCTACATAGTTTAACGGCTTAAGCGTGAGTCGCGACCGAGAGGGGTCGTTTGGCTCTGAGAGGAGAGACCTATGATGTCTAGAAAACGATTCGTTCTCCTGGCCTTTGTTGCATCTTTTCTGTGGATGCAAAATGGGTGTACCACTTACACACCTACTCAGCAGCCTTCCCCTGGCGGTGGAGAAACAGAACTATCAGCCCTGAAGGGGATAAATGGCGACATTCAGATTTGTAACCCATCGATCAGTCAGAACGAAACCTGGTTTCCGGGATGTATGATGTGGCTGAGTCTTGGTGAAGTCAGCGTTGATACATCCGAAGTTTCCGGGTACAACATCACCGGGGCTGGTCAGCACGATCGTATCACTATTACCGATACGCTAAATAAAGTGAAATGGTATATGAAAGTGCCTGAGTTTCTGAAAGGCAATGAGGTTCAGGATCCAGAATGGTCTACCCATAATGATTATGCTACATTCCTAGGAGAGGACCTTAACCGCGTATGGCACGGGTATGTCGTCAGAATCTCAGACAAACAGCTTTTCAAATTCCATGATGGCCTCAATGGTGCTTCGACTCCTCATGTGTGGGTGGAAGATCAGGGCGATGTTGAACCCAATCCCAATGCTGTGGTTGCTCTCTCTCCGGTTAGTCCAACCTACGATGCTGACAGGCTCGCTGACAGCGCAAGCGTAGCACAGTTTTTCGAGACGAATCAGGTGAAATTTGCGTTCTCACAATTTAAGGACGGCAAACATTCCATCTACTTCGTTGATTATACGCAGCCTTCCCCCAAAGTTCAGATGCTGAGACGGCCTGCTAGTATTCAAGATAACGAGAGACTTGAAAGCCCGATGATTTCGCCCGATGGTAAATATGTGGTGTATCAATCGCTTCGGGGAAACGACCCGAGCGGCTCATTCGTTCAGCAACTCTCGCCCGATGCGCCCGCGATTCCTGTAGGTCCTGAGGCTACAGAACCACACTGGTGGCGGGATCCCTATACAAGCGGTAATCCGCAGTATATCGTCTACTCTACAGAACGCTTGGTTTCAGAAAAACTTACGTTGGATAAGAACGATGGTTCTTTGGGGTCAACCTACATCGTCAGATTCAATCCGATCAGCAGCAGCCCATACGGATATGCACCAGGTTGGACATTTCTGTCCGGCAAGCAGGAGTTGATCGGCCTTCCTTTTCAGGGCGGGCTCTCCCGAAGTGGTATCTATCTCTGTACAGGATACCTCAAAGCATACACCTATGTTTTTGGTTCCGTAGGCTTCTAATTTAGTTGATAATCAGAGATTTGAAATTCGAGACCGTGAAACAGGAGATAATCATGAAGCTTTTTAGAAAAAAACGGATACTGCTTAGGGGTGGGCTGCTTGTTGTCTTGCCCGTAATCGGTTACTTCGCTGCTGGTCACATCACTTCACAATTCTCAAAAAAAGATGCAAATCTGCTTGCTATCGGAACTTCGCCTTGGGGCAGCGTCGGAGGCTGCGGAGCAGGCGGCTCTGGTGGCGGTGGCGGCGGTGCCAAATGGGTTGGAATGGGTGTGTCCGGTGGCTTGCTCGATGTACAGATCATGTATGGGCATTCCTTCGGTCAGAACTTCTTCAATAACACCGTCACCACTCGACTGAGTGTCAAACCTCGCTACGATACCCAAATCGGACTGAGTATTCCGGTGACTTCAAAGCTTGGTGAAGTACAGCCAAGTTCTCTAATTCAACAAGAGTATTTCGTTACAGGTGGTACGGGAGATATTGCATTGGACCTCTCGCGTTCCTTGGGGATGTCGGGCCAATATTCGCTAAATCTTGGTCTAACGCTTCCTACCGGACAGTACGATATTAAACGAGGTAAAGACGGAAGTCAGGTTTTTCTGCCTACAAGTCTTCAAAAAGGCGGGGGCGTCTACAACGCTTCGCTCGGTTTGGGATACACCAAAGACGTGGAAGACGGTCTCTGGCTGTTCGACCTTACCTATAGCCATGGGTTCAACATGAAGCCGTTCTCGGGGGAAAATGAGTTCAACGATGACTACTTTCCTCGATATGCGAACGAATTCAAGGATGATAAGCGATTTTACTACCGTTTTAAGCCCTATGGAGAAAGCGACCTTGGTGATTACGTTCCTCCGAGTCTTTCCAGTTCCGCGTACTTTGGTTACAAAGGCATCAAGGGATACATGCTTTCCTGGGGTGTAACCTTCGCGGCTCCTCTGCAGGTAGGTTGGATTCGCGAAGAAAAGTTCAGCGGGTCGACTGTCGCGTATAACCCTCGACCTGACCCGGACCACCAGGCATGGAGCGCAACCTTGAACTACGGGATGGAAATCGCCCATGATAAACTACCGGTGTTCTTTGCGGTTTCGCTTCCCCTTCACGACCGAGGGGCTCCTAATAGTGAACGCGAAGTCGAATACCAGGGTAATACGGCAAAAGTCAAGGACGTCTATCTACTGGACAAATATAACACCAAGTATTTTTCAATGTGGGATCCTCCCGACTGGAGCGATTTCGGGCAGCAGTGGACGATCTCAATTGGTGTGAAAGCAACTATGTTTTAAGGCTCCCGAATGGACCTTGCTCTGGAAGCCATTTTATTTCAATTCAACCGTTTTAGAGGAGAATATCGATGAAAATCAGAAAATTGGCGCTAACGTTTGCGCTGGGCTCTGCGGCATTCTTGTGCCTTCAGGGGTGTGGGACAGATCCGGAGGATACCGTAATCAAAACCGACGAGACTTGCCCGGCTACTGTCGAAAACCCCTCGCCAGCAGTACTCTTCCCTAATGGTGGAGAGACTTTCAAGGTAGGCGACAAGGTTCAGATTGAATGGTGCTTGCCGGAGAATTGGGACTATGATCAGTCTCGTGTGCAGATTTCAACCAACAATGGACTTACCTTCGATGATCTCACGGAAAAACCGATTGATAAGCCGACTTCGACGTATGTTTGGGAAATAACAGACGAGTATGTTGGAACTGAGCTGATAGTTCGGATCATTGAGTACGGTCAGACGCCAGGTGTGGAGGATGCCTCCGACGCCACGTTCACCGTCACTGCCAATTAGTACCGGCTCATACGTTGGATGTCACATAGTACTCTGAAATCTCTTACGATTCTGGGCTGTGGGGGCTTTATCGGCTCCCACCTGCTCAAACGTATTCTGGACACGACAGACTGGCATGTCTATGGTATAGACATTCAGTGTTCGAAGATTACCGAATTGCTCGATCATCCCAAGTTCACGTTTGTTGAACTCAATGTGTATGACAACGAGCGCGTTCGGGAGTATGTAAAAAAGAGCGACGCGGTGGTTTCACTGGTGGCGCTCTGTAATCCGTCGCTCTATAACACCATACCATTGGCGGTTATAGAGGCCAATTACCTCCGGCCATATGACCTGGTCAAGATGTGTGCGGAGATGGATAAATGGCTTATCCATTACTCGACCAGCGAGATTTACGGCAGGACCATTGGCAGCTTTCTGCCCGAAGAACATCGGGGTGGGGATCCGTCGCAGTACGTGATCCAGGAAGACACGACGCCAATGCTTCTTGGGCCCATCGGGGCTCAGCGCTGGACGTATGCATGCGCAAAGCAGCTCCTGGAGCGCACCATGTATGCGTATAAGTTCGAGAAGGGGCTTCGCTACTCAGTGGTTCGTCCGTTTAATTTCATTGGCCCGAGGATGGATTTCATCCCGGGGGTCGATGGCGAGGGTGTGCCGAGGGTTCTTGCGTGTTTCATGGAAGCGCTTCTGTACCGGCGACCTCTTCAATTGGTTGATGGTGGCAAGAACCAGCGATGCTTTACTTATATCGAAGATGCAGTGGATGCCACGATGAGAATCCTGCACAACCCGGAGGCTTCAACGGGCCAGGCTTTCAACGTGGGTAATCCGAAAAACGAAGTCAGCATGAAAGAGCTGGCCGAATTGATGATCGAGCTCTACAAAGAGACCCGACCCGACATGTCGGGATGTGAGTTCGAAACCCGTTCGGTTTCTTCGAATGATTTCTATGGTGAAGGGTACGAAGACTCGGATCGTCGTATGCCTGATATACAAAAGGCGCGGACGCTACTGGGTTGGGAGCCGAAAACTTCACTTCGCGATGCCTTGAAAGTGACGATTCAGTGGTATGTGGATCGTTACGGTAAAGCCACGGCGTGCAGGGAGGCGAGCTGACTTCCCCGGTCCTGTCGGTATTCATGCCGGCATATAATGCCGCGGCTCACATAGAGGGTGTCTTTGAAAGAATACCATCTGAGGTGTGGAAACAACTGCATCATGTATGGGTGGTAAATGATGGATCCGCGGACAATACCGCGGAAAAACTGGATGGGCTTGCGAAACAGAATGCCAGAATCCGTCCGGTTCATCTGCAGGTAAACCGTGGCTATGGGATAGCTGTTCAAACGGGACTGAAAAGGTGCCGTGAGGACGGGTGCGATATTGCGATATGTCTCCATGCCGATGGACAGTATGCTCCAGAGATCATACCGCAGTTTGTTGAGAAAATCGAATCGGAGCAGTACGACATAGTGCAGGGTTCGCGGATCGCGTCGGGAACGGCTCTCTCCGGGGGAATGCCTTTGTACAAATTCGTTGCGAATAGAGTTTTGACGTTCTTTGAAAATCTGGTGTTTGGATTATCAATGAGTGACTTTCATAGCGGGTATCTTGTCTATAGTCGAAAGGCTCTGGATTCGATCCCTTTTGAACGCTTGAGCACGAGTTTCGATTTCGATCTTGAAGTGATCGCGTCGGCTCGCGCGCGCGGTCTCAAAGTGGGAGAGCTTCCGATACCGACCCGTTATGCTGAAGAAAAGTCGCACGTCAATTCAATCGCATATGGGATGCGTTGTATTGGGGTGATGGCTAAGTATCTCATGGGAAAATACAGGAGATAGTAACGCATGGTTCTTATTACCGGTGGAACAGGAGTGATGGGAAGTGCGCTTGTGAAGCGACTGACCTCAAAAGGACAAAAGGTCCGGGTCCTGACTCTTCCCGGTGATCCCAACGCGGCCCGGGTTTCGGACATGGGAGCGGAGGTGGTCTATGGCGATGTATCCGACCGGGATGCCTTGAAGGGTATCGGTAAAGGTGTGGATACGGTCTATCATCTGGCGGCAATCATTATCGCATTCGATAATTCGCTGTACGACAGGATAAATGTGCAGGGAACAGAGAATGTGGTAAGCGAGGCGCTGCAAAACAAGGTAGAGCACTTCATTCACGTTTCTTCGGCTTCGGTGGTCTATCCTCGTCCGACTGCCTACTCTCTTTCGAAAAGGAAATGCGAAGAAATTGTGAAAAACTCTGGAATGAGCTATACTATCGTACGGCCTACTCTGGTGTATGGCAAAGGAAATGGCGCAGAAGAGTTTGACAGGTTTCTCGATTATCTTCAGGCCTTTCCCATAGTACCATTTATCGGAAATGGACTTGCGGTAAAGCGGCCGGTCTATGTCGAGGACATTATCGATGGCTTGGTGGCGATCTACGGAAACAGGGCAGCACCCGGTAAAATTTACAATCTAAGCGGCGGTGAGCCGATCACGATGTTAGATTTCGCCAGGTTCTGCCTGGAACTGCTGGGAAGTGGATCAAAGCCAATTATTCATCTACCGGTTCCAGCGTGTATAGCCCTTT
>JBEPYC010000031.1:0-1783 GCA_041641555.1 Chitinivibrionales bacterium
TCGCTAAGCTTGCCTGTTTTCGTGAGAATACGTCCCTGAGAGGTGTGTGTTTTCGGATATACATAATTTTGATTATTTTTCCCTATCCAGAGCCTGTTGATCAAACGTTTCTCCCGAGGCTGCATCATATCGAGTGACCCCCTGACCTTGGGTTAAATGCTTGTAACTTCTTACAAAGAAATGTGGTTATGAATTTTCATTATAGTGAAATCTGCGGTGCTCTTCACCTGCATACGCGTTACTCCGACGGTGGTGAAGGAATATCGGAGCTCATCGATGCAGCCTCCGAAGTGGGGCTGGATTACCTGGTGGTAACCGACCATATGACTCTTGCGGGCAGAGATCGCATGGGTTTTCAGGGCAAGGTACTGGTGGACATCGGGTATGAGCAGCACGATGCTCACCTGAAGAACCACTATCTGGTTCTGGGTACTCGCAGTGTGGCCGGATCGGGCTTGAGTGCCCAGGAGTATGTCGATTCTGTTAGCCGGGAAGGTGGTATCGGGTTTATTGCACATCCCATGGAGCGTCGGCACTATTTCCGGAGGTTTCCTCCTTATCCCTGGACCGACTGGGGCGTGGAAAATTTCGATGGGATTGAACTCTGGAACCAAATGTCTGACTGGATGGAAAACCTCCGTTCATGGCGATCGGTGGTGCGAATTCTGTTCCCGCGCCGGTTCATGGCTGATCCACCATTGAAGCTTCGAGGGATGTGGGACGCGTGGAACAGGAAGCGGTTCGTGCCGGCTATCGGAGGCGTCGATGCTCATTCGAGGAAGTATGGCTCCGGCCTGATCTCATTCACGGTGTTCCCGATCAAAGTGGAGCTGAAAGGTATCAGGACCCATCTCTATCTTGAGCAGCCTCTGGACGGGCAGAACTCCGAGTCCGCCCTCGCCACTCTTCGGAAGGCACTTGTTGATGGCCATGGATTCATCAGCAATTACCGCCGTGGTGATGCCCGGGGGAGTCGTTTCATATTGACCGATTACTCCCAGAGAAGAGTGGGGCCGGGCAAGAGGACGGAGGCGATCGAAGCGCCGGCTACTCTTAGCGCGGAGGTCCCCCACACGGGCACAATCAACCTGATTCGTAACGGGTGGTGTATCGCCACCGAAATCGGCAGAACGGCAGCGTTCCCAATCGATAAACCGGGGGTTTACCGACTGGAGATCAGCAGGGCGGGGAAAGGGTGGATTTACACGAATCCGTTCCCTGTCGGAAGCTATCCGATATAAGATGGAAGGGGCGTCAATCGAATCGGTTTGTTCTGCAGAACAGCAAACTTGTGCACGGATGTGTTCGCTTCAACGTTGAGCAATTGCTAACCCAATGTATATATTATGCAAACACTTGTATCGCTGTCAACCGTTCTGGTGCGGAGCAGCGACGCATCGTTTTCGAGCGGACTACCGGGTCTGGAATCACCTCCTTACACGATCTCAGAAATTTATCACGTGCGTAAGCTGATTACCAAGGTTTTCGACTATTTCTTTCTGCTTAGAATACCGCTTCTGGCTCCTGTGTGGACTATCGTTATCCTGGGCTGGGTTACGGGAAACATGCAGGCACATGTGGGCGGATTTCTTGTCGATGGTGTGATCGGCGGGGTAAACAATGCAGCCCTCTGGCTGTCTGTCGGAGGGTTTTCGCTGGTTGTCGCGGCAATTTACGTCGGTAATCAGATAGCGGACATCGAAAGCGATCGCATCAACCACAAGCTGTTTCTTCTTCCCTATGGCATCATTTCCGTACGAACCGCCTGGATACTGGCTGTTTT
>JBEPYC010000031.1:1793-6129 GCA_041641555.1 Chitinivibrionales bacterium
TTTGTGCGCCATCGCGGGGTTGGCGATATCGCTTCTTTTCGATGTGAACATGTTTCTTCTTTTCGCCGCCAGCCTTATTCTCGGAGTGATGTACGATCTTCCGCCGGCCAATCTCAAAAACCGTCCCTGGGGAGGAATTGTCGCCTGTTTCCTGGGGCACGGGATTCTCACCTATCTTGTGGGCTGGTATGCGGCAAACTACAGCGGCGATATTGGCCTGTTTTCAGGCATTGAGTCTTTTCGCCCGCAGGCACTTACCTCCGGGCTGGTACCATCGCTGGCAGCGGGATTTGCCAATGCTGCAGTGTTTGTTACTACCACGATCCCTGATGCTCCCGGAGACAAGGCGATCGGGAAGCGGACTTTTGCTGTCGCTTATGGCGAAAAGAAGACCGCTGTTGCAGCCACGATCTTTTGCCTCGGCGCGGTGTGGACTTCGTGGTATCTGGAGTATAACCGTCTGGTCATGCTTGTGCCTTCGATTTTGAGCCTTGTAGGATTTGGCTGGCTGATGTTTTCAACCAATCGTGAGATAGTATTCAATGCATTCAAATGGCCGGTGTTTTTGCTGACTGCTCTGGTTGCGCTGTATGTTCCCATGTACGGTATTCTGATCGTGATTACGTTCTTCGGTAGCAGAATGTACTATCGCCGACGGTTTGGATTTGAATATCCCACCTTCAAGTCGCAGTAACTCCTAAGGCACGCATGCTCAAAACCTTCCGGATGACCTTCTTGCTCGATGCATTCTTTCTGCTGCGCCCTCTCATTCTTGTACCGGTATGGGGATTCTGTCTGCTGGGTTACGTCCGGGCATTGAGTGGTTCAGGGCTCAATGGTGCCCCTGTTGCCATGCCGCTGGTATTCTGGGAACCTGTCTTGTGGATTGTTGTGTTCTCCCTGTCCGTTGGTTCCGTGTATGTGATCAACCAGCTGGCCGATCTGAATGCGGATCGCCAAAACGAAGGTTTTGCACTTATGGCTCGTGGTGTCGTTGGAACCAGGGCTGCGGTGTGGACCGCTCTGGTCGCCGGCGTCTGTTCGATTCTGGTTCCTCTTGTGGGTAGAAGGCCCTGGCTGGCGGCATTCTCTTTTGCAGCACTTCTTTTGGGTGTTCTATACAGCGTGAAGCCCACGAGGTTTTCCGGTCGTGCGGTGTTTGATTTTCTGGCAAATGGTATTGGCTACGGGGTTATTGCGTTCGGGGCGGGATGGTATCTGGCGAAAGGATCGTTAGACTGGAAGCCCTTTCTGCTCTCTGCAACTCCGTACACCTTTCTGATGTTTGCAGGTTCAATAAGTTCCACGGTGGGTGATATCCCTGGCGATATTCGAGATGGAAAACGAACTACGGCCGTTGTCCTGGGGCGCAGCTGGTCTCAAACGCTTGGTCTTGTGTTCGTACTGGTCGGTGGTGCAGTTGGCATTTGGCTCCAGGACTGGATGAGTGTCCTGACGGCGTCGCTTGTCGCACCTGTTTATGTGGCTTCGCTGATTCGATCCCGCATGCTCATCACAGAGGCAACCTATAAGGTTGGTGGAGCGACTCTGATGGCTATAGCTTCGGTACGAGCGCCGGCACTGGCAGTTCTGGGAGTCGGGATCTTGGTGTTCACCCGGATTTATTTTCGTGTTCGACACGGAATTGTGTATCCTTCGTTAGGTCCTGCTCGTCCGATCCAATGAACATTTGTTTATCTTACCGATTACTTGCCGTGATGGCTGTCATTTCTGCCTGCTCTGTGCCCTCGCGGGCGGAAATGCGCATGGACAGTCTCCATGCCTCGACTGCATCGTCAGCAATCGGACTTATTGTGGATTGTCGTTTCGATTCGGCCAATGCCATTATCGATTCGTTTGTCGGGAACGCCCCCGAGGAACCACTTGGGTACCTTCTTACCCTTTCTCTCATCGGCCTCCGCGATCTCGACTACGAGAGCATTGCTGAATCGAAGGAGTTTGAGAATACCTACGTGAAACTTCGGGGAATACTCGATTCCGACAGTCTCCGTGGAACTTCTGATTCCTACCAGCTAACAATGTCGGGATTTGCCGATGCAACCTACGCATCGTACTGCCTTCGGCGAAAACGCTACCGGGAAGGAGTCAGGATTGGACTGAGTGCATTGGGAGAGCTGAAGGAGGCGAAAAAGAAAAATCCGGGGAATGCGGATGTGGACTTTTTCCTGGGACTGTATGAGTGCGCGAAAGCGGAGTTGAAACAGAAACTCTGGTGGGTACTTTTCTGGTACTCGGGATCAACCGAGGAGGGGATTGCCCGCCTTGAAAGATGCCGGACCGATGCCCGCTTTGCCTCGCTTGGTGCGGTACTGGCTCTTGCCGATGTCTACACCACTGAAGGGCTATACGACCGTTCCGAACGGGTTATCGACAGCACCTGGAAACTCTTTCCCCGGAGCCGGTTTATCCGATGGTCCCGGGCTCGGCTTTTCGAAGCTCGTGGAGAGTGGGGGAAGGCTACTGCTGAGTATCGTTTTCTTTTGGAGCAGTATCGGGCTATCCCCGAGGCGTCGCGAAATGCAGCGGCAACACAGAGCAGACTTGCGAATGCGCTCTTTCAAGCGGGAGACCGTGCGGGCGCACTTACCGTCTGTGACAGCCTTATTGGCACCTATTCGGGGCATGATGCCCCCCATTTTGAAGAACTGGTAAAAGAGACCCGCAAGCTTCGGAACGAGATCGTGAGTGAGGGGTAGAGGACCTTATTTTGAGGGATTATTGATATGAGCAATCACGAACATTCGTCGACGGTTGCCGTGGATCGTGAAGCATGCGATATCTGCGGAACCTGCGTTGCCGTGTGTCCCACCGCTGCATTGAAGATTATTCGTGAGCTGGAAATAGATCACGATCGATGCATACGTTGTTATCGGTGTATTCGGATATGCCCTTTTGGTGCACTAAAACGGGATAACGGAGCTGCGGAACATGTCTCAGGTTGATTTTGAAATTGCGATTGTCGGGGCCGGCCCAGCAGGTCTTTCCGCAGCCATTGCTGCAGCAAACGCCGGACGGCGGGTGGTGCTCCTGGAACGTCGAGCATGCCCGGGACTGCCGCCACGATGCGGGGAGGGAATCGGCCTGAAAGGGATGTCTGCCGGCCTTGAAGTGCGACCTGAGTGGATACGGACTACTATCCGCAGCGCCAGCCTGATATCTCCCGGGGGGATTGAAGTCGGGATCCGTGACGTCCCGGAGAGTTACATTCTCGATCGGCCGAAAATGGAACAGGACATGTTCGATCAAGCGGTTGCTTCGGGAGCAACCGGTGTGCTCGATGCTCCGGTGGTATCGGTCGCACGTCAGCCCGACGGGGGATACTTGCTCAGAACCCCGGAATGCGAGTACCGGGCTTCATGCCTGATTATCGCCGATGGTGTCGAGAGCCGAATTGCACGGGACCTCGGGTGGAATACGGCTTTACCGGATATCGATTCAGAGACCTGCGCATTTGCAAAAGTTTCCGGCCTCCAGCTCGATGAGTCTTCGATACGGCTTTACCTGGGGAGTTCGATTGCACCAGGAGGCTATGCCTGGGTATTCCCGACTTCTTCGAGCTCAGCAAACGTCGGTCTGGGAATTCTGGGCACCAAGAGCGCTCCCAAAAAAGCACGTGATCTTCTGGATCGTTTTTTACGTGAACGTCTTCCTGATGCGACGCTTGAGGAGGTACACTGTGGCGGGGTGCCTGTGGGAAAATGGGCTCGTCCGCTGGTTCGGGGCGGGGCTCTTCTGGTTGGCGATGCCGCCCGTCAGGTCAACGCGGTAAATGGTGCAGGCATAGCCTATGCGGCGGTGGCCGGAAAAAGCGCTGGTGAAACGGCAGCGAATGCCTTTTCTTCGGGGCGTTTCGATTCCACTACTCTGACGCTCTACGAGCAGGAATGGGCCAGAAACTACGGAAAGCAACAGGAGCGCTCGTATGCGCTCAAGAGGATGCTGATTGGCTATAGCGACGCCACCATGGATGCAATCGCCCGCAAAGTCGTGAAGAAAAAAGGACAACTGAGCTATCTTTCGGTTTTCCTGACCGCCTTCTCACGTCATCCTTTTTTATTGATCAAGTCGTTCTTTCTCTTTCGCTGATACGGACCGGCGTTCTCCCGGCATTATCTTGACTCCTCCTTGGATACACTGGCAGAATGAAAGGTATGCTTACCCTTTCGCTGTCCGATGACAAAATTTCGGCCTTTATCCATGGTGATCTTGCAGGCGTTGAGCCGAGCGAGGCTGAAGCACGGATCAGGCGACTTCTTACCTCTCACGATGTCACTTTCGGCGTTTCCGAAGATTCCGTTCACAGCGCCTCACATGC
>JBEPYC010000031.1:6139-18201 GCA_041641555.1 Chitinivibrionales bacterium
GAGATCCCGGTGTATGAAGAAGTGAGATTTCCACCGGAAATTCGGGCGCAGCACAAGGCTGTACCTTACTATTTGTTGCTCGAATATGTCCGTGATCCCTATATCGTGAGAGAGGGAGAAGTGATCGGGCGAATCCTGGATGGCGAGCCACCCAAAGCGGGCATTGATGTCACCGGTGCCGACTACTTCCCGGCGACTCCTTCGGGGCCCGAACAGGGCATGATTGAACTGGGAGAGGGACTTTCGATCGAAGGACGTGAAAAACGAATCGTTGCCGGAAAGCAGGGAGTTATCCTCAAGAAAAAGAATATAGGATATCTCCTTGCCGTCAACCCGAATGCCGGGATAAACCTCGAAGTCAGCCAAGATCGCCTGACGGCTACGGTATCCCTCCTTGCGGCATCGCTGGGTGGGAAACTGCCGGCTTTCGAAAACGTGACCGATGCATTGGACCGCAAAGGGATACATTATGAACTACCACAAACAGAACTCGAAGAGGCACTTCGACGTTTCAGAATGTCTCCGTCAGAAAGCATAAAGGATATCGTTGTTGCCCAAGGCACGGAGCCTTCACGAGGAGAAGACGGATGGGTCGAATTTCTTGTGGATCTTTCCTTTTCACACAGGCCGAGTATTCGAGAAGATGGCCGGGCGGATTATTATTCAGTGCATACCTATGAAGCGGTTAAGAAGGACCAGCCGCTGGTGAGAATCCATGCTCCCGGAACGGGGGAGAGTGGGAGAGATGTCTACGGCGCGGTGCTGGAAGGTACCAAAGGAAAGCCCGTGCAGTTCAAGGCAGGTCGGATGGTCCAACGATCTCCTCGTGATCCCCTGACGCTTCTCAGTTCTATCAATGGCCATGCCTACCTGCGGCATGGAAAGCTTGAAGTGGAAGAGGTTTTTCGCGTCCGGTCCGATGTCGATTTTCGCACGGGTAACATTCATTTTCCGGGTGATGTCGTAATTGATGGTGATGTGAAAGGCGGTTTTGGTGTCCGAGCTGCGGGGAACATCTATGTCAAAGGGGCGGTCGAGGATGCAGTTATCGAATCCCGTCAAAACGTCATTATTTACAGCGGATTTGTGGGCTCGGGAAAAGGGGTTGTCAGGGCGGACGGAGATGTGGTGATTTCATTCGTTAGAAACCAGTGCGTCCGTGCACGTGATTCCATTATGGTTTCGGGAGAAGTTGTCGACGCCCGATTTTCGGCTGGCAACGCAGTATTGGTCGAATCAGCAAAGTCGTGCGTAATCGGTGGTGAAATTTCGGCTCGCAGGCTCATCAGAGTCCACACGTTGGGTAACGAATCAGCAGTTACGACACGGGTGCGGACGGGTGTCGATTTTATTGTAGAAATGAGAATGGGCCGGATTACCGCGGAGGAAAAGAAACTCAAAAATGAACGCGAGGCCCTGGGGAGAACAATTCACCAGCTCTCCTACGAAGAGAGCCGGGGCGGTCTGTCATCGGAGAAGAGTATGACGCGTGCTCAGGTTTCTATTATGGCGGATTCGATCGATCGCCGGCTTGGGATTCTTGCCGAACAGAAAAAAGGTCTCCGCGAACACCTGTACATCCGAAAGAGCCAGGTGCAGGTCATTGGGGAAGTGTACGAGAATGTCGTTGTTACTGTCGCAACCCAGGCTCACCCTGTCCGCGAGCACCGGGGAAGGTGCGCGTTCTATTTGTCGGGTGGGAAAGTACACTGTGAATAGGGCGAGATCAGTGTTTCAGCTCAACCTACTGCAGCAGGAATCACTGCCACCTTCGTTTCCGCTACGGCCCGGGGCTACTTCCTTTTCTTGCTCAATCGGGCGGCAAACATGCCATCGATGTCGTGTTCATGAGGAAGAATACGGAGATAGCCGGAAAGATCGAGATACCGTGCCGGGATCGTCCGGGGCGGATCCAGCCTCGAGAATTCCGGGTGGAGGGCGAGAAACCGTGCAATTGCCTCGTCGTTTTCTTCAGGCTCCAAAGAGCAGGTCGCATAGGTGAGTGTCCCGCCGGGCACCACGAGCTCGGCTGCGGAGTTGAGGAGTTCACCCTGAAGGAGGGACATTTGTTCGATGTCCGATTTTCGGCGCAACCAGCGAGCTTCGGGATGACGGTGAAAAACCCCCGTTGCCGTACAGGGTGCATCGATGAGAACACTGTCGAACTGTCCTGATACACACGGCCGGCGTCCATCGGCGGCAAAGACGTAGGTATTGCGAATTTTCAGCCGTTCGAGGTTCTCGACCAGTGTTCCGAGTCGTGCGAAATTGCTGTCGGAAGCACAGACAGCTCCGGTGGCGCCAACCATCTCTGCCATAAGGGAAGTCTTGCCGCCGGGAGCTGCACACATGTCATAGACGCTCTGTCCCGGCTCCGGTGACATCATTGCAACGACCCATCCGGAAGATGGGGCCTGGATCGTACACCAACCTTCCCGAAGAAGTGCTATTCGTTCGGGCATTATGTGTTTTTTTAGCGGGTAGTAGAGATTGTTAAATCCCGTGGAACTACCGCAGATGGGGGTGGAATCCATTTCGAATTGCTGTTTGGACAATCCCCTCAAATTTCGACGCAAATATGTTTGCGGTCGCTGGTTATTGAACTCCAGAAGCTTCTTTGTTTTGCCCAGGCCGTACCGCGCAAGCCATCGCTCGACCATCCATGCGGGATGGGAATACTGGATTGAGAGTTTCTCCCCGAGCTGGGAAGATCCGGGTACCGGCAGGTTCCTCTTGCTGCTGATGACTCTGCGAAGAACTGCGTTGACTACCCCCGAGGCGTGGCGCACCGAGGGAGTGGACTTGGCGCTTTTGACTGATTCGTTTACCGCAGCATGGGCCGGGATTTTGTCCATGTAGATGATCTGATAGGCACCGAGGCGGAGAATGCGAAGAAGCTCAGGGTCGGGTTCTTTGGAATCCGCGAGAAAATGCTTGATGATATAATCGAGCGTTTTTTTTCTGCGCATGATCCCGAAGACCATTTCGTAGACAAACCGGCGGTCACGGTAATCCAGCAGCTTGAATGACGCATCGTTGTGAATAATTGGCTCGAGTGCGCCCGGCTTCTCATCGAAATGGCGTAATATGCCCAATGTCGTTTTTCGAGGGTTCATCCGAGTTTCTGTCCTTCCTCGAGATGATAGCCTCGCACGAATGCTCCGGCTTCCATTGACCTGCTTCCCTCAGGACGGAGGCGTTGGATTTCCAGCGCACCTTCACCGCAGCAGACCGAAAATCCATCATTGGTAATCTGACACACCGTACCGGGCTCCCGGGAGATGTCCGGCTCCGTGGGACGAGCCCATTCGATGTGGAGATTTTTACCGCTGAATCGAGTGTAGGTGCCGGGGAACGGCTTGAATGCACGAATCTGGTTGAAAATCTCTCCGGATGATCGTTTCCAGTCCACAAGTCCTTCTTCCTTGCGAAGTTTCGGGGCCGGCGAAGCTTCTGTGTTATCCTGCACTTCGTAAGTTGCTGTCCCATCGTGTACTGCAGGAAGTACTTCAACCAGGGCCTGAGCTCCGAGTGTTGCAAGGCGCTCATATAATTCCAGGGTAGTTTCTTCGGCAGCAATGGGAATAGCCCTTCGAGTTATTACCGCTCCGGTATCGATACCCGTGTCGATACGAAATATTGTGATTCCTGTCTCGGCTTCACCCTCCTGAATGGCCCTCTGAATTGGAGCGGGGCCTCTAAATCGGGGAAGCAGTGAGGCATGAATATTGAACGTGCCCAAGGGTGGAATTGAAAAGACGGCTTCAGGAAGAATGCGGAAAGCGACCACGACGAAAATGTCTGCATCGTAGCGCCGGAGTGCGGCGGGAAGATCCGGATCTTTGAGTTTTTCGGGCATCAGCACCGGTCCGATGCCTCTTTGTTGGGCATGCTGGGCTATCGGGGAAGGGGCAAGTTTCCGTCCTCTCCCTTTGGGTGCTGGCGGGGTTGTTACAACGGCGGCTATTTCGTGTCCGGCGTTAACGAGCGCATCAAAGGTCTTGATTCCGAAATCGGCCGAGCCCATGAAGATGATTTTCATATACTGTCCACATTAAAGAACGTTCAAGGAGATCGAGCATCAGCGGGAGCAAAAATACATGGGGGATGCAGGAAAGGTAATCAGGGGAGGACATGTTTTTTATAGAGATCGTATTTGAGATAGATCTTGTGGACGTAGATCTGGGTTTCTTCCGGGAGATCTGGATGTACTGTTTTCCAGGTGGTTTTACCTTCTTCGGTGTCGTAGGAGCGGAGTACTCTACCTCGACCGGCATTGTAGCTGGCCAGCGCGAAGGCCATTCTGTGTTCGGGGTCTTTGGTTTGCCGGCCCCACAGCGAATAGAGTCTTTGGTTGTAGCGGCACCCGAGGGCGATATTGATTTCAGGAAGGAGCAGTTCGGTGGGATCAGTTCCAAGAAAACGAGCGGTTTCAGGCATTATCTGCATCAGGCCTGCGGCACCGACATGGCTTTTCGCATCGTTGCGGAAGTTGCTTTCGGTGTAGATCTGGGCGGCAATCAGTCGCCAGTCAAAGCCGTATCGGCGGCTCATCTTTTTGATAACCCTGTCGTATTGCGATATTTGAAGGGGGTTGGGCCGCTTATAAAACGAGAGGTCGCTCTTCAGCCAGGTCTTCGGGTTGAAATGGTCAGCGTTGCGGGCGCTCTCGAGGACTAACGACTGTTTTTCCTCCCTTTTGGGCGACTTTTTCTCATCACCTGTCATTTGAAACGGGTCGGTTTTACCGGTCGTGTCCTGCATCAGATGAGTTCGATACTGCTCAACAGAGGGGTCACTATCGCAGCCGCCAACGAAAACAATAGGCAGTAGAAGCAACAGGAAGCGAATCAGGCGTGTTGTAAAAGCGGGTAATACCATCGCGATCGAAAACAATGCTGTAGAGAAAACCGAAAGAACTAAATCTGACCGATTACGTACGCGAGACCGAAAAACAGGGCACCGATCATGATTGCCCAGCCAATGTTCTTGTTCTCCGTGATCTCCTTTCGGATATCGACCTTATCCATAATATCGAATACGCGCCATGCCAGAAAGCAACTGGCGGCGTAGACCAGCGCGCGAAGCAGGGTGTAGGCGAAATTGATCAGGTAGGTCATTATTAGTTGTTGATTCACGAGCGTGCGCCTTTCCGGTAAGGTTCTGGTGTATGATAGCGGTCGAAATCAGCCGGATTCTTCTCAGTGTACCATGAAGGCGAATTGGCCGGCAAGGATACAGGAAGCTTTAAATTGATCAACGATGGGAGCGGGCAGTATTTTATGATGCTTACCACAGCTTGGTCACTTCGGTTCCCTGGTCCTAAAATACATATACGTTTCTGATAGAGAAGGTGGAGGTTTTTTGTCATGATTACTGCAACGCAGATTCGAAACGGCATGATTATCATTCACGAAGGAGAGCCGCACAAAGTCGTGCATTTCAAGCACACCGTGACCGGGCGCGGCTCAGCGAGTATCCCCGCGAAACTTCGCAATATTCTCAGTGGCTCGACTGCCGAAGTTCGGTATCGTTCCGACGACAAGGTTGAGCGAGCCATCGTTACTGAGGAAGATATGGAGTTTCTGTACAACGATGGTGACGAATACGTTTTCATGGATAATACCACCTATGAGCAATACCACATTCAAAAGGAAGACCTGGATGATGTTGCCGGGTATCTTCTTCCCAATACGCAGTGCAAGGTGGAAATGTACGATGGGAAACCGATCGGCGTCAATCTCCCGACAACTGTCCAGCTGAAAGTTGTCGATACCGAGCCAGCCATCAAGGGAGCAACCGCTTCGGGGAATGTTACCAAGCCGGCAACACTGGAAACGGGGCTGGTGATTCAGGTGCCCATGTTCGTAGAAATCGGCAATACACTGAATGTGAATACGGTAACAGGAGAATACGAGGGTCGTCCGAAAGAGTAGTAGTCAAGGTGCGAGTCTGGGAATCTGTAAGTGTGTATAACCACACCCGAAGAGATTCCCCGATGCCCACTTGGCCTCCGGTCCCGTGCCCGTCGGTCATCCTGCGGCGGTGCTCAGTTCGGTATGCTTACTGTACGCTCCGTGCGTCAGTTCGACACCGGCTCAATGCATCGCCATGCGCCCCGGGTCTCATATTACAACTCCCCGCGTAGATACCGTCCCAGGCTTTCGCCGTACTGTTCGACTGCCTGAGCGACGGCCTGGCCGAGAAGGGATGACTGGAATTTCTTGTTATCCGGTGTGAACGAGAGTTTGGCAATGACCGGCCAGCCGTTTTTCGGTATGTTCTCACCAGAGACCTCGCCGGTATACACATTATCAAAAACGAGTTTGTTTTCAATCATATCGATAAGCTGAAGTCGCAATTTGACTCGCGCTGTTGAGAATTCGAGATACTGATCGGCCTGCGCGGTAATCTTTGCACGCTGAATGATGTCGAACTCCTGGATCGCGCCTTTGACGACGTATTGGGCTTTTTCGCGATTTCCGACCTGGAGTGGGTCCTCCCGGCTTGTTCCTGCCACCTCTATTTTCACAACCTTCTGGTTTTTACCCACATTTTCAGCGATGTAGTCTGCAAAGACCCTCTTGATATCCCAGGCACCATCGTATTCGGATTCGTTCGTAAACGGAAGTACGACAACTTTGTCTCTTGTCGGTGCGGTGATAGCTTCGTGCGCTGCCTGCGCCTTTTCCAGTTGCAGGTTCATTTCACTGATAATCACGTCTTCTGGAACCCATTTTTTGAGCCCTTCGATCTCCTTGTCCACATAGGGCTGAGGTTTGCCCGGATCACTGTTCATCGCCACGGTAGTTTTGAAGCCCGCCTTGAGGAACGTGGATACTTTCCGGATAATATTTCGCACCAGTACCGTACCGTTGACGACACCGACGGTGGTGTGGCCGGTTTCTGGTTTCACAACGACTTCGAATGAGGTCCCCCGTATGGCAATAACGGTTGTCGGAGTGTACACCTTGGTATCCTGTTTACCGAAGAATTCCTGAGGCACGGAGTTCTTCACTAAAAAAAACACCGCTCCCCAGAAAACCGTGAAGTGTTGAGATGCACTTTTCGCCTTACTGTTTTCGTAGGTGTTGATGAGCATCTGGGAATTGGCACGAATGAAGGCCGCACTTCCGTTTGCCCATCGCACTCGCGCCAGCGATTTTCGCCCCACTCTCACCAGATCGTTGTTTGTGAGTTTTGTCCCCTGGCGGAGTTTCTGCCAATTTGTCTGCCCGGCCTTTCTTACTTCGCATATGCCGACGACCGAATCCGCGACACCGAACGATTCTCCCCATACAAGGGAGGCGGTGAATAGAAGCACTACCCCCCAACGCGCGTGTTGCGCAGGCGATCGCCGTTTTTTAACTGTTCCGCGATCCAGAGTAGAGGGACTTGGTTGTGGTTGTAATCGAGAGCAGATACGCAACATCAAAGAGTCTCCTTTGCGGAACGAGCCGCAGTGGTGAAAGGTATGCTACCGAGAAAGACCGTTTCTGGATTCTTGGGAGGTTCGAAAATAGTCGCGGATCGAATCGGTTGCCTGCGACGCAGCATTTTCCACTGCTTTTCCAACAATTGAGGTGGCAATCACCGCCTCGGTGGGGGACAGTTGGTGGGATATCAGCTTTGCCAGGACATCGTCACCAAGCACCGGCGCATGCTCCTGGGCTGAAAACGTGCCGGAAATCACGGTGTTTTCTACAATATCTACGAGTTGGAAGGTGCCGGCGATGCGGGCGTGAGAGCGCTCAGTGTATCGATCGGCTTTGGTGTTGACCCGCCCCTGCCGTACGAGTTCAAAAAGGGTGATTTGTCCGGTGAGGACATAGCGGGCCTGGTGCTGCAGTGCTGTTTCCCTTGGTTGGAAAAGAGATTGCTCTACAATCAGCGGCGAAGGGACCTGTTCGTTTTTCTCCAGCTCATGGATCAGGAACTGGGAGAAGCCACCTCCAATATCCCAGGATCCTTGGTAGTTGCTGCCGTTTACCAGCGGTTTCACGACGATGGTGTTCTGGAGTTTCTCAAGCATTGCTTCACGGGCTTTTTCCCCACGCGACAGATGGTTCAGAAGCTCTGAATCTACGATGGAATCCTGCACCCAGGTACGAAGGGCGGCGATATCATCTCGTGTCATGAGGTTTGGGCTGAGAGGGGCCTTGTTGAGAGAAACTTGCGTCTGGAAGCCGGCATGGACGAATTGTCCCCGATTCTGCAGGATGTTCCGGACAAGAACGGTACCATTCGTAACCCGCACGACAGTTGTTCCTGTGCCCTTTTCGACTTCGACCGAGAACGATGTGCCGCGAATCGCGACGACCGAGGTCGGGGTGAAAATCTTGGTGTCGATTCGGTTGGACCCAAGCCCGGGTAAGGCGGCTCTGAGCAGGAAGTACGCTGCACCGAGAAAGATGGTTGCATGCTGCGAAATCAGAGATGGTCGTTTGTTCTCGTAGAGATTTACCAGTATCTGGGTGTTTTCGCGTATGTAGCCGGTAAGCCCATCCGGCCAGAGGAGCTTTGCCGAGGAAGCGGCAGCTGTGCGTAGAACATCGTTTTCATAGAGGATGGCACCGTTTTGGGCCGGGCTCCAGGAGGAGGCTCCTGCACGTTGTATTTCGATGGTACCTTTTGCTTCTTCAATCCTGACACCCGTACCGGTAAAGGCCGGAGAGGTGAAACCCACAACGATCAGCACGATCAGAACGATGCACCTGTTGTCACGAACGTTCATGTGACTCCCTTTGGTTTGGATAGCCGAGGCATACCTTCTGAGTTGTCGTATGGATTTGATTATACTGAGGATTACGTGAAGGTGCAAGCGTAAAACCGGGCGGTGTCCTGTAAGGGGATCCCGTCGAGGCTCCGAAAATCTTGGGTAATTGCGGGACCACATGTATTTTGATGGATTGTTGCAATTTGCTTGTCCTGCAAACACAGCCAATGGAGGATGCTGGAACATGGCTATTAGTCTTCGAAGTGCTACGACAACCCAGGGACGCCGCATGGCAGGTGCCCGAGCACTCTGGCGTGCAAACGGAATGAAAGAGGAGCATTTTGGAAAACCGGTCGTTGCCGTTGTGAATTCATTTACCCAGTTTGTTCCCGGTCATGTTCACCTGCACGAGATTGGGCAGGAAGTCAAGAAAATGATCGAGGCGCAGGGATGTTTTGCCGCTGAGTTCAACACGATCGCGATCGACGATGGTATTGCGATGGGGCACAATGGGATGCTCTACTCATTGCCTTCACGAGAGTTGATCGCCGACAGTGTCGAATACATGGTCAATGCTCATTGCGCTGACGCAATGGTGTGCATCAGTAACTGCGACAAGATCACACCGGGCATGCTGCTTGCCGCCATGCGCCTGAATATCCCTGCCGTGTTTGTGTCCGGAGGACCAATGGAAGCGGGAGATGTCGGAGGCAAGAAATACGATCTGGTCGATGCCATGGTACTTGCGGCGGACAAAAACGTGAGCGAAGAAGAGATAAGTGCTGTCGAGCGTTCAGCATGTCCGACATGCGGTTCTTGCTCAGGCATGTTTACCGCTAATTCCATGAATTGTCTGACCGAAGCCATGGGACTGGCCTTCATCGGGAACGGTACCATTCTGGCGACTCATCGCGGGCGGCGAAAACTGTTCGAGAAGGCCTCGACACGCATCGTAGACATGGCCAAAGCCTATTACGAGCAGGAAGACACCAGCGTTTTGCCTCGATCGATCGCAAACCGGACTTCGATTCTCAACGCTATGGCCCTGGACATCGCCATGGGCGGATCCACGAATACTGTGCTGCACCTGCTTGCGGTCGCCCAGGCGGCCAAGGTGGATTTTACCATGAAAGATATCGACGAGCTTTCTCAAAAAGTACCGGTTCTGTGCAAGGTAGCCCCGAGTTCTCATTACCATGTAGAAGATGTGCACCGGGCAGGTGGGATCATGGGAATTATGGGTGAGCTGAATCGCGCGGGCCTTCTCGATCCGTCGGTCTCTCGAGTGGATGGAATGAGTCTGGAAGATGCTCTGAACAAGTTCGATATCAAATCGGATACTGCCGGCGAAGAGGCTCTGCAACTGTACCGAAGTGCTCCGGGCAATCAGGGACTGAACCTTGAACTCGGGTCACAGGAAAGCCTTTACAAAGAACTCGATACGGACCGCGAAAGCGGATGTATACGAACACTGGAGCACGCCTACACCAAGGTTGGCGGGCTTTGTGTTCTTCACGGAAATATTGCCGAAAATGGCTGCATTGTAAAAGCGGCTGGTGTGGATGCCTCGATTCTGGAATTCAGCGGGACGGCCCGCGTGTTTGCTTCCCAGGATGCCGCATGTGATGCGATTCTCGCAGAGGAGATCAAAGCCGGTGATGTCGTGGTGATCCGGTACGAAGGGCCAAAGGGAGGGCCGGGTATGCAGGAGATGCTCTACCCGACATCCTACCTCAAGTCGATCCATCTGGACAAGCAATGTGCGCTTCTGACCGACGGAAGGTTTTCAGGTGGTACCTCGGGGCTGTCTATCGGCCATGTCTCACCTGAAGCCGCGGCGGGAGGCGCTATCGCTCTGGTGCGCGACGGGGATACCATCGATATCGATATCCCGAAACGAACGATAGACGTCAGGCTGAGCAAGGAAGAGCTGGCACAGCGGCGACAAGAAGAAGAGAAAAAGGGCGACCAGGCATTTCGTCCTGTGGGAAGAAACCGCGAAGTTTCCACTGCGCTGAAAGCCTACGCCATGTTCGCGTCATCTGCCGACACGGGAGCCGTTCGCCGGCTGCCCGACGTATAAACGCTACCTTTTCCCAGAAGTTTTTTCCTGAGATAACCAAAAAGGGTCCTATGAAAGAGAGAACAAAACGAATTCTCGACGGGTTATGGGAAGACAGGCCGGAACTGAAGATCTGCAAGTCAGATATCATCGCTGCATGGGGATTTCTCTATAACTGCTTCAAAAAGAAGGGGAAGCTTCTTGCGTGCGGCAATGGAGGAAGTGCCGCCGATGCCGATCATATCGTAGGAGAGCTGATGAACCGTCTCTCGCGGCGGCGTCCGGTTCCCCAACCAACGGCCACGAGACTGGCAGAGTTGTTTGGGAAAGAAGGAGAGAAACTCGGAAGCACGCTCCAATGCGGCATGCCGGCAATCAGTCTTGTCAGCCAGAGCGGCCTTCTTACGGCTATCGCCAACGATTTCGCGGCGGACCTGATTTTTGCACAGCAGGTGTACGGTTATGGTAAAAAGGGCGATGTTCTCCTCGCGATCAGCACTTCGGGTAATTCCCCGAACATTCTTCAGGCGATGCGGGTGGCGAAAGCACTGGATATGTCGGTAATCGGACTCACGGGAGGTTCCGGGGGAAAGATGAAAAACATGTGCGATGTAGCAATCATGGTCCCGTCGACCCTTACGCCGCATACGCAGGAGTTACACCAGCCGCTGTATCATGTTCTCTGCGACATGCTCGAGGAAGAGTTTTTCGGAGAAACAGGAGAAGAGTGAGCTACAGTAGAAAGACCGCTGAGTTCAATTAACTGCCCCGGCATCGATCAGTGCTTTCCCGATCTGTTTTCTGCGGTACCGTGTGGCGTACCACAGAGGCGTATGGCCGCGATGATTCGCAACGTTGACATCTGCGCCCGCAAGGATCAGCGCCTTGACCGTTTGTAGTGAGCCGGTTACCACGGCATAGTGCAGGGCGGTGCCGAGTACGTTGTTCGAAGCGTTCACATCCGCACCGTAGGAGAGCAGTTCCTGCATAATGGCCGTGTGTCCTTTGGATGCCGCTATGACCAGCGGTGTACTCCCATAGCGATTACGCTCTTCCAGATCGGCCCGTCCCTGAAATAGAATATTCTGTACGCTCTGCAGGTTGCCTGTTCGACACGCAACCATAAGTGGCGTGTACCCGTCTGCTTCCTCGTTGAGAAGAAGTTGTTCAATTGCTCTATTCCTTCTCTGCATCGCCAGCATCAATGCAGTTCTGCCTTTCTGGTCCTTTTTGTCTGGATCTGCCCCTGCTTCCAGGAGGATGCTCACGCAGGGGAGGCAGGCC
>JBEPYC010000032.1:0-18100 GCA_041641555.1 Chitinivibrionales bacterium
GTACGCAAAGAAGAAAAAGGATGTCCTGGCGGCGACCAATCGGGTCGAGGCTTTCGGGTTCAATCTTCTTCGCTTGTGGACAGCACCCGATTTCGAGCCGTTTGAAAAAGGTGATGGCTCCCGGAACGATCTGCTGGCATTCTGGCTGGCCGAATTAGAAAAACGCAATATCAAGCTCTGGAACTCGGCAATGAATGAAGCTCGATTCGGTCCCGATGACGTCGATCTGGTCGATGATCCCGAGACGGCGGATGCCTGGCGCGAGGCGGTAACCGAAATGGTTGAAACGGAACGGAAAAAGATCGAGAAGAAAAACAAGGAGCGCAAAAATCCGATCCAATACGATGGCCTGTTGCGGGTACGGCCCAATGTCGCTCGGATGTGGGATCCGCGAATCGAAGCCGCCGGGGTGGCGTATCGCAAGGCGTTCGCCGATTGGAGAAACCCCTACAAGGATAACCTTCGGCTTGGCGATGATCCGCAGATCGTCGTGTGGGAGCTTTCAAACGAAGAACGCTGGATAAAAAAGATGGTGACCGGGCAGTGGCAGAAACTTCCCAGGTTTTTCCAGGAGAGCCTTCTTGCCAAATGGAATGACTACCTCAAAGAAAAGTATGGGTCGGAGGAGAACCTGGCCGATGCCTGGCTGGCGTTGCTTCCAGGAGAATCACTCAAAGCGGGCACGGTGCAGCTGTTGCCGCTTCAGAAAGATGCCGATGTCGTCACGCCAAACGATGCCAACCCGCATGTGGCCAAGCTCCTTGCGCAAACCGCCCAAAGCACCTTCTCTCGCGATGACTTCCATCATCAGCGGGGCCGGGATGTCATGGAGTTTTTCACCAAAACGCTTGTGGAACACAAGAAACGGGAAATGGCGGCGGTAAAGTCATACGGGAAAAGCGCACGACTGTCCCCGTGCACCTTCGATGCCGGTGAGGGATACCACATGCAATCTCTGTGGCTCCACCAGCACGGCGAAGCTTCTTCGGTGTGCACCTACATGACCGGGCTGCACCACGACCCGATGCACAAGCGGTTTCCATGGAACAGCGGGCTCGAAGAGCCGCCTCGGTTGTGCTGGAACGTGCCCTGGATCGAAACGCAGCGGATTCCCAACAAACCGTTTTTTGTCTACGAAACCAATATCAGTAATCCAGCTAAATATCGCACCGAGTACCCGTATCGCCTGGCGGCACTCGCCTCGATTCAGGATTTTGATATCGTGTGCTGGCATGTTATGACCAGTGGCGTGGTCGACTCCGACGAGGAAAAACCATACAGCAGGAAAATGGATTACACGGTTCCCTGGACCGGGCATCCGCAGGGACTACACTATCGCTACGACGAGGTCTTGCAATCGGCGATTCAGGGGGCGGGCGAAGTGTTCAAGAACAACTATGCCGCACCCGCGCCGGATCCGACCACGTTCATATTCGGTAAGAAGTCCCTCTACGACCCTGCAACCATGAACTACGGTGTCGCCTACGGCGATCTGGGGCATAAAATCATGCCAACTACCTACCGCTATGGATCGCGAATGTATGTCGATACCACCCGGGATACGGATTCGGTTGCGGGTCCCGCGCTTCTGAGAAGCACCTATGAACCGATACCGCTCAAGCCAACTGAGAATATCGAATATGACTGGCAGCGCGGGTTCCTCAAGATCGATGCTCCAGAATCGGCGGTGTACACTGGTTTCTTTGCCGATTACGGTGGTCCCGTCCAATTCGAAAACGGAGTAGTGCTTGATCGAGTCACAGTCAATAACCCGGAAGATATCGCCTATCCTGTCGGCAGGGACGAGCTATATGTCTCCTTTGCACTGGTAGCACGCGATAGTCTTCCGTTGGAAAAATCAAAAGATGTTTTCCTCTCACTGGTGAGTACCTCATTTAACAAGGGATTCGAGCTCAATGAGAGCAAACTAAAAAGTGAGTACCTGTGGCAGCGCAATCCGGGGAGCATGAAAAACCCCGGGCAGGGTCCTGCGGTGGTCGCCCGCGCCGGCGGCCATATCAAAGCTCCGATGCTCAACGGCATGACCTACACCTGGCTTGACTGGCATCGCAATGAAATCGGGACGGGAACGGTGAAACGGGGAATGATCGTCATCCCGGACGATGAAGAGATCTACGGGATAGTACTGAAGAGGAAATGAGGGGGCGGAGCCCCTCGTTCTCCGCCCGCCGGATCTTTCCACGTCATTTTTTTTCTGCGCCTCGCAACAGTGGATTACGGCAGACAGGTGGGCACATGCTTACGGTTGACCCTGGTCCTGTTCCGTATCGGAATGTGGGAGGGTGAAATAAAAGGTTGCACCTTTGCCGGGCTCACTTTCGGCCCAGATCCTTCCTCCCTGCAATTCGATTGCCCGTTGAGCAATTGACAGGCCCAGCCCATTACCGGTGAGCTCGTTCTCCGTATGCAGACGCTGAAAAGGCCGGAAGACCATGTCTGCCTTCTCCTGAGGGAATCCGGTGCCATTATCCCTGATGAAAAACGCTTTTCCACTCTCGGTCGCCGTTGCCCCAAATTCAATACAGGGCCGGGCAACGGTGGATGTGAATTTCCATGCGTTGAACAGCATATTGTCAAGAGCGCGTTCCATAAGCCCGGGGTCGGCATGTGCCCTCAATTCCTCCTGTACATGTACCTCCTTGCAGCGTCCATGGGACCGAGTGCGATATTCATTCAGGCACGTCTGGACCATCGCGCTCAGATCGATGCTGGTTGGCTGCAGGCGTTCGGTGCCAATCCCGGAAAGCACAAGTATGTCATCGATGATTCCCCCGAGCTTTTCGACGCCGCGTTCGATATGCTCCACACAATACCGACCTTCCTGGTCGAGCCTATCGACATGACGATTCTGGAGGATACATGCCAGTCCTGCTACTACATTGAGTGGTTCTCTGAGGTCGTGTGACACGGAGTAGGCAAATGACTCGAGTTCACGATTACGTTTCGAAAGGCTTTCTATGAGGCTCTGAGATCCATCGACGTCTTGCTGCATGATATCGAGATTCGACGGACCCTTCGAAGTTTCCAGATTCGAGTCTGTCATGGCGATCGGTTTCCCTCTTACGCTGGTACAAAAGCATTTTCCCATGTCTATGTCCCCCCGGCTTGGTGCATAGTGAGATTGATTGGTTCTGAAGGTCCGGTGTCCGACACAATCTAAGGCATGTGCCTGTCTGTAATGTGCGAAATCTCTTTTCGCCATAAGCCGTGTCTGCAATCTACCGGCCCTCCATAAGACAATGGTAGAATATAACCAGCATGGTAAGGAGAGAGCAAGAGGGGGACAAAGAAACCGCTTCCTGTCAGGAAGCAGTATGGAATACCAGTGTAACGGTCGTGATTGCTGGTGAGACAAAACGAAAGCCCATGGGGATTCCACGGGCTTTCCTGAAGGAGTGGCTTGGGCAGATACTCAGTACCAGTTGTCACACCAGGCTATGCCACCGTAAATGTATCCATCGCTGAGACGATTGTACAGGTCTATTTCAACTTCGTATGTTCGGTAGCCCGTGTTGTGAGTCGTGGTTACCCGCTCTGCCGTGTTGTTCGAAGAATAGCTCCCATCGAGATAGCTTCCGTTTGAAAGATTCAAGGTAAGGTCAACATCGTCGATTGGGACGGTCTCACCGGGGACGACGTGGTCGGGATCGCTGTTCCAGGTGATCAGCATTGTCAGATCACATGAGCGGGTGTGATTGACTTTGATGTAGAACGTCTTGGTTGTCCCATCACCTTCGCTGGGGCTGAAATGGAACGATGCACAGTTGAATGCAGTGGTATTCACGGTGTCATTCTCTATAAGTGAGGTCCGGTTCCCGATCATGTTTCCCGCAACGTAGCCGTAAGGCAGGCCGGCGCCACCTTTTTTGTCGGAGGAACCGCTTTTCGGCCACGATCCATCCACCAGGTTGTAGGAGGCGGAAGTCATGAGAACCGCTTTTACGATTTCCGGATAATAATCGAGACCATTATTGTCTCGGCTTATGAGATCCAATGCCAGAGCGGCAACGGCTGCCGATGAGAAGCTCGTGGCGCTGCCCGGGTTCCATCCGGGATATGTACTCCAGGGAAACGAGACGTTATTGCCGATAGCCACGACATGGGGGACTTCATCAAACGTAGGGCCATCGCGCCAGGAAGAAAACGAGGAGACACTGTAGTTTGAGCTCGTAGTCTTGTTTATCGATCCGACACTGACAATTCCATGGGCAAAGGAGGCAGATCGTTCACAGTCGGTCGAGTCCCACCCATGGGAAATACAGTCGTTGAATGCAGGGGTACCCTCGGCACTGTTACCGGCCGAATTGGCAAAGAAAACGTATTCGGAGTTCGTCCACCGGTCCAGGTACCAGTCGATTTCGTTCTGAAGCGTATCGGCACTGCCGCTATACCATCGATTCACCCTCCACGAGGAATTCACAACGCGTGAACCCTGATTCATTACCCATTGATATGCATCGCGTATAGTTGAAATGTTGCCACTGGTCCCGACACTCGCAAAATTGATCGCATCGGCATTCCAGGCTCCGCCACGGGTGAGGGAATTGGAGTCTCCGACCGAATTGCTGATCATTGCGGTTACGTAAACAGAGTGGGAGTCTATTCGTGTCGGGTTACCCGTTTTGCTGTCGCCGGTGCGGATATTCAGGCCGATGCCGTTGAGCCAGGAATTCGCCATGTTTGTCTCGATTTTCCCCGGCTCGACAACCCCTATTTCGTACCCATCACCGTGCGGCGACAGGCTTGAAATGTTCAGCCCACCATCGGTATACGTCCCGTATACATCGTCCATATTGACGGACAACGGCGCGCTCCTGTCGTCCAGAAGGAACATGGCGTCGATTTCGTCGAGGTGCTTGAGCGCAAGAACCTGTTCCCGTGTGAGTTCCGCTCTAATCCAGCCGTCTTCGGGATTCGAATGAAATCGGGGAGCCGAAGAAATCGGAATGCCCAAAGCGGAATCTATTGCGGCGATCGCACTGGAATAGGACGATTCCCTCGCGGCATCCAATCCAGTTTTGGCTTCGGTGGGCAAAGGTGAGTGGAAAAGCAGCTCAACCTCTATCAGGTCTCCGGAGTATTTGGACTGAAGTGCGTTGTATAATCGTACGGCCATTTTGCCATACTTCTGTCGTTTTTCTGTAAGCTCCTGCTCGATGATCTCCCGTACATCGATAACCGTTCCATTTTGTTCCACGTACTTGCAGATAGTCCCGTCGATTTGCTCTCTAAAGACGGGAGTATTGAGTCCATCCACAGGTATGTATCCAACCCTTCGGCGCGATGACCCGGAAAAGACGATACTGCTGCACACCAGCAAGCACAACGGGGCACTGACGAGACTCAAAAGGACCTCCTTGCTATATGTTGATAACCTGGTGATTTTTCTGAAAGAAACCACCGAACGAACCGAGATGCCGTGTTTCGGATTGAACTGCAATGCCCGTTGTTTGACGCTGCAGTGTTTACGAAAGACATCAGCTCCACATAATTGATACCATGCATTCCGGAAGAGGTCAAGAGCGACCGAAAAAAAGCGCTTCCTGACAGGAAGCGCTGTGGCTGCAAATTGGACAAAACAAAAGGTTTTCAGAAGGCTCTCAGAACGTGGGTCCCAACGGGGAAGCGGTATCCAGCCGCGTCGCGGAGGCAATAAACGAGATGTATTCCGCATGTTTTAAAAGAACAATCTCTTCCTTTTTCAGAACCATCCGACCATCGAGTGTACCGGTCTTCCGGTGATCGAGGGAGCGTCCGAACAGGGTTTCCAGGTGATCGATACATTCCTGGTAGGACGGCGAAGAAGTACACCCGGTATCCTTACGGGCGGGACCACAGGAGCTGGTATCCTCAAACATGATCCACACCTCGGCAGTGTCTTCGCCGGTCATGGATACTAATTGATTGTAGAGGTCCTGATCCATTACTCCGTAAGAATCGATGTGCGCGGATTCGATACTGTCGGTGTATACCACGAGCTCCCTACGGTTTCCCTGCGAGTCGAGAAAGTACTTGCTTCCCGTACTGTCCCGGTACGCAGGTCGTATTACTCCGTTTACCTCTAATACTCCAACGACAATGGTGTCCAGAACGAGAGTGGAACCCGGATGCAGATCTCCGGACTGGATCGCCCCGATTTCATCGCCCGGGTTCATACTGCAGGAAAGAATGAGGTCGCCGGACCGGGAGATAAGATCGTCGGGCAGAACCGAGAACGACCCCGCAGGAAGACCCGATATCCGGAAAGATCCGTCGGGCAACACCGGAGTGGTAAAGAGAGTGCCGTCTACCTGGATTATCGCCGAATCCAGAGGCTGCCCATCCTGGTTTCGTACGACACCTTCGACGGTTCCAGTTGTCCATAGCAGCGCCCGGCTCTCGAATGAACACGTCGAACAGACTGGTATTGATCCGATATAGACGCCGCTGTCTCTGCTCAGAGCGAGAAAATTGACAGTGTCCCGGGTGGAACGTGTAAATTCGATCGTACCCGATGGAGGCAGGATGGCCGAGTCGATCGCATGGGTGTCCTGAACTGCCGGGCGGAAATCACGAGGCACGAAATAGACGCGGACATCTTCCGGGCCGGAGACCGAGAGAGTGCCCAGCCTGGATACAACTGTAATTGCACCGTTGCCGGTTTCCGATCCACCGCCGGCAACATTGCTGCCGGTGCATGATAGCGTGCTTGCCAAAAACAGGAAAGAAAGCAGAGAGCCTGCAAAAGTCTTCACGGGTAGTGGTTATCTCCTGCCGTCTTGGGCGGTGAGAGGGAAAAGCTGAAGATTCACCTGGTAGACCGCATCGGTGCGCTCATCGGCACGGGCTATTTCGAGTAATTCTCTTCGCATATCCCGAATTTTTTCCTTTATGCGTTCCACCGAGTCTTCCGAAATGCTCAGGGTGAGCGTTGAAATATCGCGACGCTCTTTCGGTATCGCATCCAGGGCCCTTTGAGCAAGATTCATCGTTTCTTTCTGAAAATTCATGATACTCAGCGATTTCCAGTTTTCCCCTGCGGATATGATTGCATCGGTTTTTTCGTAGAAACCATCGGGGTTTTTCCTGATCAGCTGCAGCCGCTCGAGTATCGCTATCGCCTTTTTGGCCTGAGCTTCGGTAATGGATGGTTCCAGGGACGATGCGAGCTGTGCGTAATTGTCCGAAAACATGTAGAAATCGAGGAGTTCGAGTATGGCAGCGCAATACCAGTTGCTGTAGAGTTCATATTGCTCTTCGGTCAGATTCTTGGCCTTGCTGCGCCTCATGCCGATCAAACGCTCGAAATAATACTTCCGTTCTTCGTGTTTATCGGCCTGATGATATTGTACCAGAAGCTCAAAGTAGTGTGTCTCATGCTTTCGGAACCCGAAAAGTCTCGCGATGGCCAGAGTCATCGCTCCGGACAGATGTATCCTGCCCGTGAGTACTTTGGAGAAGTAGCCGGCGGAGCTCACTCCCAGTTTCTTGGCGATATAACGGTGCGAAAACCCCCGATTCTGGCTTTTTCTGTCCTGGTACAGATCGGTAAGCAATTCACGATAATCCAGGTAGTCGTAGGGGCTGATCACCGGCTGCTCCTTATTCGCTAAGGGGGATTTCATTTAATATACCGGTAATGAAACAGAAATGCAAGCGGTGTAAGTGCTTCCTGGCAGGAAGCGGTTTTTTTCAAGCCCCCTTTCTTTGTCTGGAAATGTTTAGTACAATCCTTGTGAAACCTGAGAAGTGAAAGACCTGTCTCTTCCGGGCAGATCGGTCCGAAGTCTTAGTCCTTGTTTTTTCCGGATTTGACCGAATCGCTCCGGGAGGGTAGAATGAAAGTGTCCGCATGAATCCGCACCGGGAATATCCTGCTGAAGATCTGTTATCCAAAAGCATACGGGCTGGCGCCTGGTGGTCCAGGGTGCGACCCGTACCCTACTGCCATTCTCGATACCTCGAAAACCCCGAAGGGCCCATTGCCTCGGAGTATGTTGTGAAGAAGCATGTTCGCCTGCTGCTTACCGAAGACGATAGCTTTGAATGTACCGTTGTCACGAAAATGCTCGAAGCCGGTAAAAGAATCGATGTTGAAATCGATACCGCTTCCCGTTTGAGTGCGGCTGTCAAAGCTCTTCAATCATCATCCTACGATATTGTTCTGCTTGACCTGGGCCTTCCCGATTCCCGGGGCATAGAGACATTCAGGACGGTCTCAAGCGTAGCGGTCGATACTCCGATTGTGGTCCTCACGGCAGCCGATCAACCCGAAATGGAGCTTCAGCTCATACGGGAAGGTGCACAGGATTACCTCTCAAAATCCGAGCTGTCGATTGCGATGCTCGAGCGTATCATTCTGCATGGCCTCGAACGTCATGGGCTCCTCAAAGATCTCAGTTCCTCTCTGGCCGCGCAGCGTTCGGCACACAGGCGTTTTGAAGTTCTGTTGAAGGAAAGTCTGGATGGACTGGTGGTTGTGTCTCCCGAAGGCACAATTGCCTACACCAATCCTTCGGCGCAGAGGATTTTAGAAAACAGATCGCTTTCAGGAGAAAAACTTCCTTTCGAGCTGCCCCCCGAGGATGCTGTTGCCGAAGAAGCATATACCGATAGCGTGGGCGAATGCCACATTCTCGAGGTGCGGGCCACCCCGGTAACCTGGGAAAACCGTCGGATGCACCTGGTCTTTCTCCGCGATATCACTGAGATGAAACGTGCCCGCGAGACTATCGAAGGCCTTTCCAGGTTTCCTGAGGAGAATCCGCACCCGGTTTTCCGGGTGACCAGGAATTTCAAGATTCTTTATGCCAACGACGCAGCGATCCAGACGTTTCATCTCGAACGAGAACGCCTGGGCACGAAGATCCCGGAAAAGCTGAGGGCTCAGGTGGAGGAATCGTTCAGAACAGGATACGAGTTCAAGTTTAAAATCAAACAGGATGGGCGCGTTTTCTTTTTCTCTATCGTGCTGATTTCTCAGTACAGCTACGCCAACCTTTACGGCACCGATATCACCGAAACGGAACAGGCCCAGGAGGAGACTAAACGGGCACAGGAAAACCTCAGGGCAATCGTCCAGAATATGCCGGTGATGCTTGCGGCACTGGATGAAGAAAACCGGTTTGTCGCCTGGAACAGCGAATGCGAGCGGGTAACCGGGTACGTGGACTCTGAAATGTTTTCTTCGCGGGAAGCATTGCAGAGACTTTTTCCGGATCAGGAACTGAGCGATACAACCCTTGATGCCTGGAATCACCGAGGTTTGCCGTTGCGAAACAAGATACTCCAGCTCAGGACACGCCAGGGAGAGGTGCGGCATGTCTCGTGGTCGGATATTTCCGCTCAGTATCCAATACCCGGGTGGGCCTCCTGGGGAGTGGGTATCGATGTCACCGCTGAGAGTAACTTCCGGACGGAACTTCTGCGAGAGCGGGATCTGGTTTCGCACATAATGGAAACCAGTCCCGTGGGAATTCTTGTTACCGACGAGCAGGGGCGAATTACCTTTATAAACAGGAGCGCCGCGGAAGCACTTGGAGATATATCCGAGAACCTGCTGGGCAGAAGGTACAACGATGCCCGATTCGAGGTTACCGACAGCAACGGCCGGAAAATTCCGGAGGATCATTTGCCGTTTCGCGTCCTGCAAAAAAACAGAGAGCGTTTGACGGACCAGAGAATTTCCATTTGTTGTGCCAATGGATCGATGAACCACTTATCGGTGAACGGAACTCCGCTGCTATCTCCGGATGGAATGTTTACAGGAGGGGTGTTCACCCTTGCCGACATAACTCGTGATGTGCTCAGTGCGCGTGAGCGTGAGAGAATCAACGAACAAAACCGGCGTCGTCAGAAACTCGAAGCCGTAGGTCAGCTTGCGGGGGGCATCGCTCACGATTTCAACAATATTCTCGGAGGGATATCCGGGTATGCCGATCTGGTAAAATTCAAGTATGGCGGCTCTGACCCGAAACTGCGTTCATATATCGAAAAAATCCTGGAATCGACAATGGCTGCTGCGGATTTGACCCGCCAACTCCTCGCATTCGCCCGCAAGGGAGAGGTGGATAAGATGCCGTGCGACATTCATGAATGCATCCGGCGGGTGGTGACAATGCTCAGTCATACTGTCGACCGACGTATCGTTATTCGGCGGGAGTTCAGGGCAGAAGAATCCATTGTAAATGGCAACAATGCACAGATTGAAAGTGCGTTACTGAATCTGGGTATCAACGCCCGTGATGCAATGCCCGGAGGAGGCGAACTGTTTTTTTCGACCAATCTGATAGAGAAAAGGGGCGATAGTGTCACCGGACAGGAACTTCAACTCGATAATGGCACGTATATCCATGTTCGCGTTGGCGATACGGGTACGGGAATGGATCAGGAAACTGCTGAACGGATATTCGAGCCCTTCTTCACAACAAAGGAAACAGGAAAGGGAACGGGACTTGGGCTCTCCGGCGTGTACGGAACGGTTCAGGGTCACGGCGGAGCAATCTGGGTGGATACCAAACCGGGAAATGGTTCGGTGTTCAATATCCTGCTGCCTCTGACGGTTCACGAAAGTAAGCTGCCCCGGAAAAGCGAAGCCCGTCCGGTGAACGGCACCGGTACAGTACTTGTGATAGACGATGATGACAAAATATCAGAATCACTGGTTCAGATACTGCAGAATCTTGGCTATCAGGCGGTTCGAAGTGCCGATGGCTACGCAGGTGCGGAGTACTACCGGGATCACTGGAAAGGAATCGATGCGGTAATACTGGATCTTATTATGCCAAGGACAAGTGGAGTCGACTGCCTTAAAGAGCTGCGAGCCATAAATCCCCAGGTCTTGGTACTGATTGCATCGGGCTACGGTCATAGTGAACAGGTGTTGGGGCTCGGGGTGGGTGCATTTCTCAGCAAGCCGTTTCGAATGAATCAAATCGCCACGGCTCTTCATTCGCTACTCAATGGCACAATTCGGTCGAACGGAGTTGAGAAATGAGCACTATTCCGGCAACGGTCCTGGTCGCAGATGATCAGGAACACATTCTCGATTCCACATCGGAAATTTTGAGGGAGGAAGGTCATCACGTGCTGGCTTACTCGCCGAAAAATCCTGATCCGGCCATTCTCCGGGAAACCATCGACGTTGCGGTGTTGGATATCATTATGCCCGGTTTCGACGGCTTTGAAATGCGACAGGAAATCCTGAAACACTCGCCACGAGCTCAGTTCATCTTCATAACCGGCCACCCCGACCGGCAAGTGATCGATCGGGCCATACGCCTGGGCGTTCTGAATTTCATCACCAAGCCCTTTACCGCTGATCATATCAGGTTTGCTGTATTCGGCGCGCTGAGTGTTCGTGACCTTGTCGAAAAGAACCGCAAAGCCGGCATGGACATCGGGGGCGAAACATTGGGGCTTGTAGGCAAGTCAGAATCCTTACGCAAGGTGAGAGAAAAAATTCTCGAACTCGCTCCGCTGAACCTTCCGATTCTCGTGACGGGTGAGTCCGGTTCAGGAAAGGACGTCGCTGCGCGGTGTATTCATGCTGCCAGCGAACGTTCCGGCAGGCCATTTGTTCCTGTCAACTGCGCGGGCATAACCGCCAGTCTGATCGAGTCGGAACTGTTCGGGCATGCCCGTGGAGCGTTTACGGGAGCAAGCACCACCAAGCGCGGTTTTTTCGATGTTGCCGACGGTGGTACGCTGTTTCTCGATGAAATCGGTGACATGCCTCTTGAGCTTCAAAGCCGGCTCCTCCGGGTACTGGATCGAGGCGAATTCAACCGAGTCGGTGAGCCGGTAACCCGCAGGGTCGATGTTCGGGTCATCAGTGCGACCAATCGTAATCTCAGGGAGATGGTGGCAGCGGGCCGTTTTCGTGCGGATCTTTTCTATCGTCTCCATGGAACCAGCATACATCTCCAGCCGCTTCGCGAACGAGTCGATGATATCGCCCCGCTGGCTAACCACTTTCTCGATGGGAGTGCGGTAATTACGCCCGGTGCCCGAGACCTGCTTCAACGACATCGGTGGCCGGGCAATGTCCGGGAGCTGGCAATGACGGTGAAGCGCCTGAAGGCAGGGGCGGTAAAGGGCCTCATTCATGCGTCTGCCGTTGCGTCGGTACTGGATATTCCCCAACCGCGGCGAACAAGCGAAGACTGTTCGACTTTGCTGCCCTACCATCAGCACAAAGAACGTCTTCTTGCCGGTGCCGATACCGAGTACTTCCGAGAACTTCTGGCGCGAACCGGGGGAAATATCTCCCAAGCAGCCCAGATTGCGGGAATCGACCGTAAAAGCGTGTACCGTAAAATCCGTGCTCTCGGCTTGTCACCCGCAGCCCGCTGACACTCACTCCTGCAGATTGATCTCCAGACCAGTGTGGCATCTGAGAAAGCCCAGGCTGCTTGTTACATCTCAGGTGTGGAATCGGTGCCACATCGGCAATACTGTGGACATCGCGCCACACCGGTGTCTGGTGTTTGTAAGGCTTTTCAATTCAAACGCTTACCTCATAGAGTGCCCCTGGTGTTACACGAAACTGTGGCATTATATCTACAGGTCAGGGCAACGACTCATAGTATCGAATTGCGAGGTGATCGCGTAACTTGTTGATATCGTGCGTGATACAAGGGTGAGTTCCACCTGGCATCAGTGTTGCATTGGTATAATGTGTCCGGTAAAGGTAAAACATCCAGGGGCAGAGAGTTTGAGACCAAGGATATGGTAAGCAGATGTGAACACATCCCGTGGATCTTTCTGAGCGTACCGACAGAAGCTTTACGTTAAGGTTGAATCGATATGTCTAATCCGCAGGAGATTCGAGTACTTGTCGTCGACGATTCACCCCATAATTTGCAAGGGGTAACCGAACTGCTCCGCTTCCAGGGGTATCACGTGGAGTGTGCCCATAATGGCATGGCTGCTCTGTCGGCTGTGGATTCGTTCGCTCCCGATATCGTGTTGCTCGATGTGGTTATGCCGGGAATGGATGGATTGGAAGTCCTCAGGGCTCTTCGTGGTCGATTGGAGGATTGCGTGGTGATTGTCATGACCGGACACGAGAGTCTCGATCATGCGCGAGAGGCAATGGCTCTGGGGGCCTCCGGATATGTTGGGAAACCGGTCCGGTGGGAAACACTGGAGAATTATCTGAACGGAGCTATCGCTCGACTGCAGACCAGAAAACAGCAGAAACACAATGCCCGGGAGCTTAACAATACTGTCGAGACTCAGAATCAGCATCTGCTGCAAGTGCTCGAGGAGATGCATAAACAGGGCGAGCGGATGGATTGCATCGTCAATGGAATGAGTGATGGGCTTGTGGCACTCGACCGATCGGGGCGAATAACGATGCTCAACAGACGGGCGGAGGATTTTCTGGGAAAAAAATTCAGTGAGTGCGCCGGAGAGAAACTGTGTTCTTCGGTTTCAGGCAATGTGCTTGTGGAGCAGCTGCGTGAATTGTGTCGCTCCGAAGAGACTAATCGCACGGTATCCTTTAACCACGAGGGGATTCGTCACTATCGCATTCAGCTGTCCCGAATGGATGCTCGGAACGAATCCGATATTGGGACCGTCATTTTGATATCGGATCAAACTGACCGGATGGAGCTGGAGCACTTTCGGGGTACCTTTCTTTCAAATGTGGCGCACGAGCTGCGCACGCCCGTAAACATCGTGCTGAATTACGCCAGAGTATTAGAGCTTCACAGCGAGGAACGAACAGAAATCAGGGAGATTGCCCACGATCTGGAGATCGACGGCAGGAGGTTGAGATATCTGATCAATAACTTTGTCAATGTTGCCCGGCTCTCCGAGGCGACCGCGTCGGTCTGCTGCCGCCCGACCGATATCCTGAAGCTGCTTCGCTACCATATCGATGCTTCACGGGAGAGGGCCGAAGAGAAAGGGGTTGTCGTAGAGTTTGAGTCCGAAATGGAGTCAGCAGTGGTTCGTACCGACCCGCATCTGATGGAAACCGCATTTTCGGCACTTCTGGACAATGCGGTCCGCTACAACCGAAGCGGGGGTACCGTGACAATAGAATTTACCTGTGATGACGACCTCGAAAACGGCTGGTTTCATGTAGTCATATGCAATCAGGGCGAAGGGCTTCCCGAGGAGCTTCAAATACCGCAGATCGGTCGAACTGTTATGAGGCGGGAAGCACGAGGGGCCGGAACCGGGCTCTACCTGGCCTCCCGAGCGGTGGAGCTTCTGGGCGGATCCCTGGAGCTTGGGAGGGATGGCCGAATGGGGACATGTGTCCGGATGTCGATTCCTCAACACAGTACATCCAGAGACATCGGGCAGATGTATGCAACCTGTTAGGACAGTATCAGTAAAGTTCGATCATAGTTGTCATCACGATTCGCATGAGGGGGCACAATGGGTAAGCCGAAGGTTTTGATCATAGATGATGAGCCACTGTTGGTGAAATCTACCTGCATGGCTCTTCGAATAAGTGGATTGGATGCACGGGGTGCGCCGGATGGTCTCAGTGGTTTAAAGGAGGCGGAGACGTGGAAACCCGATATCGTGCTGCTGGATGTGATGATGCCGGAGATGGACGGCTGGCAGGTCCTTGAGCAGCTTCAGGAAACACCCAGTTTACGAAATACGCCGGTAGTTATGTTTACCGCTCGTGAATATGCCAATGGAAAACAACTTGCCAGGTCGCATGGAGCGGTTGACTATGTACCTAAACCATTCGAGCCGGTGTCACTGATAGAAGTAATTCGAAGGTACGTTTCCAGTACGGTCCCGAATCCGGGTTGAAACGTCTTCCTGTTCGCGAATCATTAGGAGTAAATGGTATGGATGTGACTTTCGAGCAACTTGGGACCTTCATCGACAGATTGCCGGTTGGAGTGATGGTTGTCGAACCGCCAATGGATCTCAAGCATGTCAACGAACGTGCCTTGGAGCTTCTGGGAATCGGTATCGATCATTTGCTCACTGATGGAGTCGATGGTGCCTTCTCCGATAACCGGTTCAGTTCCATGGTAAACGAAATCGCTTCGGGGGGCAGCGATGCTGCGGAAGTGGTGGTGAGTATCGGAGGCAGGTCGGTGCAGTGTTCAGCGCGCGCGGGCGAGCCGGCGGATAATGGTGGACGAACGGTCATTACAGTTCTCCAGGATGTCTCGCGCATTCGTCAGCTCGATCAGATCGAACGGGAATTTCTGTCCACGATTCTCCAGCAGATTCGGGGACCGATTTCGGGACTGCACACGGCGGCATCGGTACTACTCGAATCGTTGCCGGATGTTTCGGATGATGTACGGGAGTTGCTGTCGCTCAGTTACCGGGAAACCACGCATCTGAATAATCTGCTGGGCGATCTGCGGGACCTTTTCGTTGCCGATACCGGCAAGGCGGCCGAAGAGCTGGAAATAGAGAAAATGCCTGTCGAGCGGGTCGTACTCCGTGCGGTGCATGCTCTCAGGGATTCGATCGAGAGTGAACCACCATTACATGAGCGGATCTATCTCAGTGGCGAAACGCGCGAAGTGGTTTACGCAGATTTCGAGAAACTCAAGACCACGCTGCAGGTGATCATACGCAATGCTCTCCAGTACTCGCCCCCCGACCGGCCAATCGAGGTGCGAGCCGTATCGCTGGACGATACCGTTACCATAGAGATACGTGATAAAGGAACGGGGATTCGCCGGGAATCGCTGAGCAGAATCTTTACCAGGTTTTTCCGTGAAGATAACCAGATTAACAGAAGTCAACGAGGCAGCGGCCTGGGGCTCTACATTGCACACACATGGGTGGAGCTTATGAATGGCTCCGTTTCCTGTGAAAGCGAAGTCGGCTGTGGGACGGTGTTCTATGTGTCTCTGCCGAGAGGGGAGGGCAGACAATGAATACGTCGGTAGATTTCAGGGAACGACTGGAGGGGATCGAAGATCTTCCAACACTTCCGGTCGTTGTCGACCAGCTGCACAGACTCATTGCGAATCCGCGATCCAACATGAGTCAGATTGCCACCGTAATCGCCCGCGATCAGGCCATAGCCGGTCGGGTGATAAAACTCGTCAATTCCGCTTTCTACGGGCTTTCCCGACGGGTGACATCGATACAGCAGGCGATTGTGATCCTTGGGCTTACCACTGTCAAAAATCTCACCCTCGGCGTTTCGGTCGTGAAAACGTTCGGTGCCTGTGAAATCCCATCCATTTTCGATCGTGAAAAGTTCTGGCTTCATTCGTTTGGTTGTGCACAAGCGGCAAAAATGATTGCCAGGCATCTTCGAAGAGATGAGCCGGAGGATTATTTCCTGGCCGGCCTTCTTCACGATATCGGCATACTGGTTGAAGATCAGTTTTTGCACGAGGAATTCGTTCAGGTACTCAAGCAAACCGTGGGTTCATCGGTGTCTCTTACCGAAGCAGAAGAGAGTGTGATGGGTATGACTCACCCCGAAGTAGGAGAGTTCATCGCACGTCGATGGAAACTGCCCGATTTCGTTGTGCAGTCGATGAGGTTTCATCATCCGGTCAAGGGTATGGGGCCCGACAGTAGTGATTATCCGGACTTTGTGAGCGTGATCCATGCCGCGGATACACTCGTATGGAATGCGGGGGTGGGAAGGTTTTGCAGAGAACTGCAGCCCGGGTCCGATGAATCGGCCCTGCAGAACCTCGGATTCTCCCCCAAGATAATCGATGAAGTGACCGAATCAGTGCGGTCGAGCACCGCCGCTCTTGCGCGCGAGTGGGGAATATAGTCTTCTTTCAGACCGGCACATCCCTATGTCAAACCCAGAACCACATAATGACCACGACCGTTTTCTCGCACGTTTGAGCGATCAGCTCGATGAAATCGAGACTCAAGAGATCGTCCGGGATTTCGATGAGACGGCGCTTTCGGCGCGCGGGTTCATTGGGAAGAAGAATATTGAGATAAAGCGCACCATGCGCAGGCAAGGGACGGATCGGGAGCACTTGATGTTCGAGCAGGGTGTCGATTTCGAACGAACGCCCCCGGGAACACGATTTGAGGATCTGGATATTGAAGACTACCTGTTTCTGGATGATGTACAGGCGGATGCGCTTATTGCGACTCGTGAACAGGATGAGCAGGACAGTTTCGATGCTGGTGTCAATGTTCGCAAAGAGGTGGAAGCGGAGAAAGAGCTCTATTTCGCGACCCAACGCGGTAAGGCCTTGATAGTCGACAAAGCACTATGTGTACTTCCCTCCGATGTCGACTCCTCGGTGCATGTCAGGGTTGCAACAGATGGCATGGAATCGGTGGCGGATCTCTCTCCGGCCTTTGGCCAGGGGAAACCTCTGTCGGTAAACACAGTCCTCGGTGCGCTTGCCAATGCGGCAGTCGTGTATGGAATCGACCGGGAGGCAATCGAAGAGGCTGTGGACGGGGCAAATCAGAGCCGGTCGAGAAAAAAGAATATGGTTGTGGCCAGGGCAACGCCGGCCAGACCGGGCGAAGATGGTGTTGTTTCCTATACGTTCGAGACATCGCCCGATACCTACGGATTCAAGATTCTTCCCGATGGACGAATTGACTACAAGAACACCTGCAATATAGTCATGGCGGAAAAGGGGGATCGTCTTGCCTTTCTTACCGACCCGACCGAAGGCATACCCGGAACGAATGTGTATGGAGAAGCTATTGCGGCACGCACGGGTAAACCTGCGGTTCTCACCGCAGGCCAGGGGGTGACAACCAACGGTGAAAAGAAAGAGTTCTATGCCGAAATGAACGGCAGCGTGATGATAAACGGGTCGGTCATCGAGGTAGTGAATACCTATGTTGTCGAAGGGGATGTAGATTATTCTACCGGAAGCATCGATTTCAACGGCAATGTGATAATAAACGGAACGGTAAAGGAGGGGTTCGAAGTCAAAGCAGATGGGGATATCGTGATTGGGAAAAACGCTGAATCGTCACGGTTGGATGCCGGGCGTGATGTCCTGGTGCGTGGAGGGATTCAGGGCAAAGGAAAAGGCCTGGTCTCGGCCGGCAGAGATGTGCATGCGGGATATGCACAAAATGCCCGGGTCGAGGCGCAGGGGAATGTGTACATCGAGAATTTTTCCATCAACAGTTATATCTTCAC
>JBEPYC010000033.1:0-18009 GCA_041641555.1 Chitinivibrionales bacterium
GTTTTCTGCTTTCTGTGGATCCTGATAACGACCGCCTATACGCTTACATTCGGCATAGCAGGCCGGCTCGACGCCCCTTCCATCGGCATCGTTTCGACTGCAGGCAGTATCCTTCTTCTGATGTTCTTCCGAGAAGAGTATCGACAGCTCCTCAACCGGCTCACGAGCCTGAACCCCGGAAACGCGCTGCGGGGTTCTTCCCTGAACAGTATTGTTATCCCTCTGGCACTCCTCCAGATTTTCAGGGCACTGTTTCACGTTCTCTATATCCCGCCCTACGATGACGATGTTCTCATCTATCATCTTCCAAATCTCGCCGAATGGGTTCAGCACGGGAGTATTCAGGTGGCCCAGGCACCGTCGGCGATGACCTGGTTCCCTATGACCTACGAAGTACTGGAGACCTGGTTTGCACTCTTTTTTCACCATGATTTATTGATCGGTCTTGCCGGGATCGCCTACGCTCTGCTGGGCGTTTTCTCGGTGTACGAGCTATCCCGGGCCCTGGGCACCCGACCAGCCGTATCCCGGCTTTCGGCTCTCCTTTTCAGCTTCACCCCGGTATTCTCGATCCGAATGACCACAGGCGATGCGGAACTCCCGGTGGCAAGTCTTTTTCTCTTTTCAGCAGCGTTGGGTGTCCGGCTTTTCTCTTTTGAAAGAGATACGAACACCTCGCGTTCGTCTCTCTTCTGGCTTCTGGTTGCTTCGGTTCTGCTCGGCACAGGAATCAAACCAACATTCATGATGCTTGCCCCAGGGCTTCTGATACCGACGGTACTTTGGGGTATGCACTCTTTGAGAAACAGAAAAATCAGCCTCCCCCTTCTGAGATCTCCAGTTGGGATGCTTCGTCGAAAACCCCTGCCGATGGGTATCGTTCTGGCTGCCGCGCTCTTGACGGGAAGTTTCTTTTACGTGCGAAACTGGGTGGTACAGGGTAATCCATTGTATCCAGCTCCGATTCAGGTCGGGGAAACCCACATTTTCCCCAACTGGGTTCCCGCCGAAGACGGAGGGTTGATCCAGGATGCCCGAATCAGCCCGGGATTGATGGTCCTCAACTTCCGTAAAGCGGCAGCGCGCATTCTTGACCGCGAAGGACAATTCGTTCCAGCCCTCCCCCATCAAAGCGGCTGGGGGTGGTTTTCCTTCTGCTGCGGCATCCCTTCGCTTCTGATCGGGCTGGTTATCTCGAGGAAGCTCAGAGCCGTGGCAGGCGCGTTCGGTCTTTCGCTGGCAACTCTATTTGCCAGCGTATCGGCGGACCCCTGGTTTATGCGGTTTACCGCTTGGTTTCCCGCCCTGTTTGCGCTTTCATTTGGCATTCTTCTTTCCTGGCTCGGCAAAAGCCCCTGGTCCAAACCTCCACTGGTTCTTGGCCTGATCACAACGCTCCTTAACTATATAGGAGGATTTTCCGGAGGACATTGGGGAAAAGATGATCTTGCCCGCATGATCGGTACCCCGGTGTTCCAGAGATCCACCGTTGGGCTGATGGAAAAATGTGAGCCCGAGTATGCGCAGGCTCTTGCCCGCATACCAGAGGGCGCAGCCTTTGGGTACTCCATGCCACCGATAGACTATGTCTCCCCCCTGTATGGAAGTAACTTCTCCCGGAAACCATTTCTGGTGGAATTATCCAACGAAGACGTTGTTGCTGCGCTGCACCGCAACAACGCCCGGTACCTTTTTGTCACCCGCGCCTTTGGAGATGACAAACAGGCACTCGACTCTCTGGTCGCGGAAAATCGCCTAATCCACGAAAACGGTTTTCTGTACCGATTAGACACGCATCTGGACACCAAAGCGGAACCTGGCCATGAGTAAGAAAACTATCGGCATTGGGTTCCTCGCAGCGGCAACCACTCTGATGCTCATCTATGCCTCAGGACAGTTGGAGCACACACTTCGCTTCATTGTCGAGCTTGTCGCCGGCTAAGCCCCTCGGTCGCGACAGGTCGGATCACACGCTGTGGCCACCCATCGTACCAGCTGCCCGGAAATGCTTCAGATGCGCCACGTGAGAGTCCTCTTCTTCGGCAAGTCTGCGAAATGCAGTTCGCACCCCGGGAAGCGGCGCGGTTTGTGAGAGTTCGCGGTAGAAATCCGCGGTTGCCTGTTCGTGGGAAATAGCCGAGTCGATAACTCCGGCAACATCGGGCTCTACCCCGGGACCTTCCACGGTCGCAACCGCATCCTCGCGTTCTTCCCAGGCGTGCTCCCCATGAACGGAAGTAAGTGAGTGAAGATGGCTCAAATGCATCCGTTCTTCTTCGGCCAGATGCTCCCAAAGCGCTTTGAGGTGAGGGTTCGAAGTCTGTTTTGCGAGTTCATCGTAGTCATTGATGGCAGATCGCTCGAATTGTGCGGCAGAATCGAACACCAGACGGGCAACAATAGATGGCTTCCCGGGAGCAGCGGCCGCCGGTTCGGGTTTGGCCGGGACGGTGACAAGTGCATTGATCAGCAAAACGACACCGAAAGCCAGAAACAGCACCGCCGCCCCGATTTTGAGTACGTGAAGAGGTACAATTCGCTGCAAGGTAGATCCCAGCAAGACGGCGATCAGGCTGGAGAAGACAAGTGCTGAAGCGGCCCCGGCAAAGACCGATACCGGGGATTTGGTGCCCGCCGAAGCCGCCATGGACGCAAGCTGAGTTTTGTCACCAAGCTCAGCAAGAAAAACGAGTGCAAATGTACTGAAGAATAACCGAAGATCCATGAGAATACCTCTCCTTGCTGTTTCCTGTAGGCCGCCAGAAAATGTCCCGGTCAAGAATACTCAGTGGCACTCCCGGGACACTTTCCAGAAAATACAAACGGGCCCCGCGCCCGAGAGCGCGGAGCCCTTCCGCCGTAGTTGCCCCTGTACGGCGTTTTCGTCAGGAGGAGGCCCAGAAACCATGAAGATTGCAGTATGCTCTGGCAACGAGATCGGTTTTGGACTCATCGACCAGAAACGTGGCCGAAGCTTCCGAATCACCTTCTTTGAAATCGTGCCGGTAGACATCATCTCCAACAATTAATTCGACAAAAAGGATATAATGCTCTGCAGTCATCGGATGTGCCACATCACCTACTTTCACCGTCACCCTGAGACCATCCCGTTCGATAACAGGAACGTGCTTCTCTTTAGCTGCATCGACAGTGTTCGGTTCGAGTTTTTCCATCGGTTCCCCGCAGCATTGAGGATCGATTTCACCATCCCACAATGCTTCCATTACATTCGGACAGTTCTTGCCCTTGTACAAACCTTTTTTTGTAACGCTCATCGCTGCTCCCTTGTTGAAATTGGCTGGTGTTTACAGAAATCTCCAATTAATCCCTCTGATCAAGTGAAGTACTCCTCGAGGCCGCTCGAGTCGGGCTTCATCGATTTCTTGCCGACCTGCCAGTTTGCCGGACAGACCTCGCCATACTCCTCGAAATGCTTAAGCGCATCTACCATCCGAAGCACTTCATCTACATTTCTTCCGAGCGGCAGATCGTTTACGACCTGATGTCGCACGACACCATTGCGGTCAATCAGAAAAAGACCTCGGTACGCAATACCTTCACCGTCAACCAGGACATCGTAGCTGGAGGCGATTGTTTTGTTGATATCAGAAACGATGGGATATTTTACCCCCTGAATGCCACCTTGTTCGCGAGGCGTGTTAAGCCAGGCGAAATGACTGTATTGAGAGTCGACACTCACCGCAACCAGCTCGACCTCACGTTTCTCGAAATCTTCCAGTCGCTCACCAAAGGCATGAAGCTCGGTGGGACACACAAACGTGAAATCCAACGGATAAAAGAACAACACAATGTATTTACCTCTATAGCTGGAAAGCTGAAAATCTTCGACAAACGCACTCTCCCGAACAGCCACCGCACGGAAATCGGGTGCTGTTTTACCCACAAGCACTGCCATATCCCTTCCTCCAATCCATTCTGCCTGAGACTCAATGTGATACACACGCTTCGAGGGAGACGCCTCAATAGGGCAACCGGCATGCCAATCGTCAGACAAACGCACAGAGACCGGGAAATGGGCATCTGGGGCGTTTTCGGAGCTGTTCCCCTCCAGTACTCAAGTATTGCTGGACAGAATTGTGCAGATTTTGGCCTGAAACTGTTATATTTCCAGACTCCTGTTGCCCTCAGACAGGCGGAGATTTTGGCGGGAAACTCATTCCGCCCTTTTCTCTCACCGTTTATCCTACATGCAGTTTCACCTTGCAAGGGAGCGATAATGGCTCAGATGAAAAGAGAAACGATCTATTTCGATGAAAAAGGAAAAGAAAACACCCAATCGGTTGCCCAAAGCGTGAAAGCAGCGGCCGAGAGGCTGGGCGTCTCCCACGTGGTGGTAGCTTCCACGTTTGGGGAAACGGCCGAGGCGTTCTCCGAGATTCTTCCGAAAGAGATTTCCCTCACCTCAGTGACCTACCACGCCGGCTGGAAAGGCGAGGATATCGTTACACTCAAGCAATCGATGAAAGAGCGGCTTGAAAAGCGGGGCGTAGGACTCGTGATGTGTTCTCACGCGCTTTCGGGCATCTCCCGATCGGTGAGCAAAAAGTTCGGCGGACCAAATTATCCAGAACTCATTGCGGCAACCCTGAAACTGTTTGGCCAGGGCGTGAAGGTCGCTGTGGAGGTTGCCGTCATGGCGGCCGATGCCGGTGAGATTCCTACCAATGAAGACATCATCGCAGTCGGCGGTAGTGGTCGTGGCGCCGATGCAGCCCTGGTACTCCGGGCCGCACACCAGAACAATTTTTTTGATCTCCGGATCCGAGAGATACTCGCCATGGTGCGAGAGTGAGCCGCGACCCGCGGATATTCTTCGGTTTTGTGCGGTTTCTCACAGAAAGGCCCAGAAAAAACTTTCCTTTTCCAAGCGCATGCGTATATTTTCTTTTCTTCGTAAAAACCCCAGGATGATCACCTTCTGCATAGCAGCCTTGGCCCACTCACTGTTCATCATGGAATCACGAGAGTCCGCAGCTCGTCACGGGGGCGAACTCTCACGGCACCCTGTCCCGATTCAGCGTCATCGACAAATGTTTACCCTCTAATCCGAAGGTAATGCTGCATGATCGACATTGTTGCCCTCATTCCGCTTATTTCGGCCCTCTGCAGCCTTTTCATCTTCTCGTATGTCTTCGGACAGCGAAAAAGCGACCGCACCAACAAGGCGTTCCTTCAGTTTTCGCTGCTGATGTTTCTGACCTGCATGGTCGATTTCCTTGCCGGTATGCCTTTTTCCAGCACGGTTCTCATAGTGCTGACCCGGATTGGCATGGTCCTTTTTATCACCGCGGCCATAGTTAATCTGGATTTCATCTATGCAGTAATCGGCAAGGCGCGAGATTGGGCATTCTACGCTATGAGTGCACTGACACTGAGCAGTGCAGTACTTTCCCTGTTCACCCCTCACCACATCGTCGTTAGAGATTTCGGGGCCAGTGTTTTCTCTGCGACTCCTACGCTACGCACGCTTCCTTTTTTCCTTTCCGCCTACCTACCCAGCCTGTACGGTTTTTATCTCCTGTATCGGGCCCGCGGTTGGATCCAGTCCCGAAATCACCGGAAGCAGGTGGATATCCTTTTTGGGGCCATGCTTGCAGCCATGACTTTTTATTCGCTTCTCCTGATCGTGACTCCCCTGGTTTTTCAGTCGTATGCCACCTACCGATTCGCCTCCGTTGTTGCCATGATAAACATTGCGTTTGTTTATTATGCGATCCGTAAGTACAAGTTCTTGTCTGTCGACACTGTAGAAATCGAAGCGGTATCGAAACTGCTCTTTGAGAATTTCAGAGATGCGGTAATCATAGCGGACTTGTCCGGGATAGTCATACAGACAAACGAAAAGGCCCGCCAGATGTTCGGCGATGTAATTTGCGCAGGAACCACCGCGGGGTTGAAAATGGAGCTGGGCGATAGCCGATTTGAGAGCGAGCATGCGCATTTTACGTGCGAAAAGTGCGAGAACGAGGAAACACGTCATCTGGCTGTCAGTAAGGCCCCCATCAATAATGCAAAAGAATCGATCGGGGAGTTCATCATTGTACGCGACATCACCGAGGATAAGCGGTTCGAAGCAGAGATGGCCGGAAAGAGCCGGTTGGAGTCACTGGGATTGCTTGCCGGCGGAATCGCGCACGATTTCAACAATCAGCTCACGGGAATCTCCTCTGCTGCGGAACTTCTCAAACTGGAGCTCGGGGAAGACCACCCGCAACAGGATCTGGCCGATATGATAGGCAAAGCCGCGAGGCGCTCGTCAGATCTGACCAACCAGCTTCTCGCTTTCGCCCGAAAAGGTAAATTCCAGAACATCCAGGTCAATATCCATTCAATTGTCAGAGACGTCATCGCGATTCTGGAACGAAGTATCGACAAGAAAATCCACATAGAACAAATTCTCCTGCCAGGCGACATCATGGTCAAGGGAGATCCGAGCCAGCTCCACCATGCACTTCTGAATCTTGCCCTCAATTCCCGCGACGCAATGCCTGGTGGCGGCACGATCACCTTCGCCGACCAGGTGATCACTCTCGAGGAAAAGCCCTCCGAGCAATGGCCTGCTGCCCGCACCAAAGCGAAATACGTCGAGCTTCTGGTCACCGACACCGGAATCGGCATGGACGAAGAGATTCAAGAGAAAGTCTTTGAACCTTTTTTTACGACAAAAGCAAAAGGAAAAGGAACGGGAATGGGACTTGCCGCCGTGTATGGCACCGTTCAAAACCATGGCGGGAAGATTTCGGTAGACAGCAGGCGTAGCGAAGGCACCACGATGAGAATCCTTCTTCCTCTCGCATCTTCTCAGGAATGCACACGTTCGGATACGACCCCGGATCTCGGCATCCCTCAGAGCAATCAGATTCTCATAGTGGATGATGAAGATGTCGTTACCACTCCCCTTTCCAAAATGCTCACCAAAGAAGGGCATATCGTATCGGTATGCAGCAGTGGCCCCGAGGCGATAAAAAACTACAAAGACTCCTGGAAAGAAATCGACCTGGTCTTGCTCGACATAATGATGCCAGATCTCGACGGATACGAAACCTACGAGGCTCTGCGACGGATCAACCCCCATGTGAAAGTTCTCATGATGTCCGGATTCAGCAAAGACGAAAAAACTCAGCGCATCGTGAAGACAGGTGGTGCGGGCTTTATCCAGAAACCCTTCAGTCGTGAGGACATCATAAGTAGCATCGCGGAAATTACAGAAAGACCTGAACTCCAAATGGCGGGGTAAACAAGCTCCTCTTCGGGCCAGGTCGCAGTGATCATGAACGGATGGAGTGCGCCGGCAGTCTTTCATGGGAAGTCGTGGGCTGGTGAAAAGCTCAGTAAGGATTGCTCGAGTACTCTTCAGAGGCAAAGCAGATTTTGAGAAACTCATAAATGAGAACTACCAGGCTGGAGGCAATCCACAGCAGAACCGCCTCCAGGGGAATACCGCCCCACCATGGGATGAAAATGCCCAGCATGCTGCCGTGCTGATACGCCCACCACCCACGGGGCAGCGCCAGGGTGACCTCCCAGACAACTGATATCAGGAGCGTGGTTAGCAGCACGAAGGCAAACGCACGCCAGTTAACAACCTTCCTGGTGATCCGCCCAAGCAGCATTGCAGGTAGAAACGCGCAGAGCGTGATGAAATAAAAATACCCGGGCACCGGCGCTCCTTCCGGGTTAAAAGCCTGCTTAATCACCAGTCCCCCGAGCAGGAGAGAAACGGTCCAGATAACCACTGATCCGGAGAGCCATGCCTTCCGAGGCAGTCTTTTCCGTATCCGGGTATAATCAGCATGCGCGCCGCTGTACTCACGCAAAAAGCACGTGTCGCAGAAAACATACAGCAATGCGATGAACCAATCCCCGCAGATATAGAACAGAAACTCCTCAACTGGTATCCCGTTAATCGACACGCCAATAACTGCCTTGGAATTAGGGAATCGAAAGAAATCATCCGCAAAGGCTACGTCCAGTGCAATGCCTACACCGGCTGCACCCGCTACGGTCACGGCTAATACGCCGTAGTCTTTCTTCCTCAGAGCTTTCTTGCACAATAAAAATCCTGTAAGAAAAGTAATAGGAATGACCCATATGGCAAGCGATGTAGTATATTCAGGAATGTTCATAATACCTTCTGCATCGAAACGTTTTGACTTTGCCGCAAAGCACCTGTTTCTGTTTACTTGCCGATCGACATACATAATTGTAAGGTCTATACGAAAACAAGTCCATATTGTTGTCAATATGTGGTATAATTAGAAAAAACGATGGATGCTTAGCATTACCAGCTGATCCGTCGACGGTGAGTGAGTATGTCGCTGATGGTACCAAGCGATTTGGCATACCATACCGAATGTTGAGCTACATTGCGTTTCGCTTCCACAACCTGTGGGGGCCCCTTTCCAGGCAAGAAAGGAATAATGCTTTGCTTTTCCGGTTTGCCTTAGTTTGCAATTTTATTATCGGCCTTGCGGTATTATCGACTGGAGAGCCTTCTCCACAGGTCATCCCGTCGGGTTCCAAGGTCCTGCAGCTAAACCCGGACACAAGCAATTCGTCTGGTGATTCCGGCTGCATCCATGAAGAATACTACAGTGCCAACGCAGTCTGGCTGGAGAGGCGTTTCCCCCACAGAAAACAAGGAGACATGCACCTTTACATCCGCCAGGTTGTCATTGTGTTCGGAAGCGCTATCGCCGGACTATTTCTTCTTCTTCGTTCCAAGATCAAACCACGAAAAACCTACAGAGAAATCGCCGGTTGGGATGTCTCGATTACTACCTGCACGCTGAACCTGATATTCGCTTACGCGTTTGGCTTTGTGGCTGTCACTAACGACTGGTGGTTCTTTTTCCCCGATTCATTTACCGGCATTACCTGGCATCTCCCCAATGCTCACGGCAGGATTCCGGACCATGGGTATATGATACTCGGGGATGTCGTCTTTTACCTGATGGCCACCCTCATGGGGCACCTGGCAGTGATATATGTATTCCGCACGGATAAACCGGTACGACAACACAAAGCCAATGCGGTAGGCAAGTTCGCATGGTTTCTTGTTGTCTTTATTGTCGGGCTTTTTGGGTTGGTTTTTGGCTCTGAAGTCATGCAGGGAATGGTCTTGTGGCTCTACATCCCGTTTGGGCTCGGCGCCATCGTCTTCTACAGGTACTATTCGGCGCTACAGGTTTGGTTTGTCACTATTCTGTTTGTGCTCTGTGAATTTCTCTGGGATGTCGCAGCGCGGGTCATGGGGGTGTGGATCTTCCCCGATTCATCCACTCACCCTGGCCTTTACATAAAAGAGATAGTGCTGTTTTCTGCGGGGGGATACCCTGTTACCTGGCAGCCGGAGATGACCCAGATGGCATTCGTTTCAGGTATGATTTGCCTTGTTTTTTTCTTTCTTGCCCGCATTTTCATGGGAAGCGGCCGCCCCCGGGTAAATGAGGTCAACCAGTTCCAGCATACCGGCAACGGAAAACGGGGCGAGACCACTGGTTCGCGAGCGCTGCGCAGGACAAGCGCTCGCACCGACGTGACATTTCCACAGGAAAACGAGCCGGCCTGCGGCAAGACTCATGTAAGGCGAAGGCGGCGGCAGAAGCTGAGAATCAGAAAGTAAAAGCACCACCAGCTGATCGTCTGCGGTCCCAACCACAGCGCTTCGGGAACCAGACCAGGCATCACCCGTGCTCGCCGAGCTGGCTTTCGCATACCTCGATCACATTGCGGAACATCAGCTCGTTTTTTGGCGCGATTTCACTCAATGTCCGGTGCGCATCGAGAACTGTCCGAAGCGCCGCTGAGTCCCCAAGCGCTTCAGGAACCATCTCGCTCAGATTGTTCGAATCGATTGGATCCGTCGGCACGACGGTAAACAGAACATCCAGGCTGATCAGTTCGATTGCCTCCATTGCCGTCTCGTTGGCCAGAATACATGAGCAGTTCCGCCCCCCCTTCCCTTTGAATTCTTTGGCAATTGCAGCAAGTGTGCCCAGATACGTACTGTCGATATACGAGGTCTGGCTCATATCCACCAACAGACTACGGTAGTTCTTTTTCTTCAAATATCCCTCGGTGAACCGGCAAAGAGCCGACTGCGGCCCCGCGCGCATTACACCAACAAGTTTCAGCACTAACATGTCCTGACATTCAGCAAAGTAGGCATTTCCATCGGGCATTACAAAACATCCTTCATGGCGAGTAAAGCATGGTCTCCTGAATCCTAAAGTACTATTCTGACCCGAGCTGAGAAAAGGTTTTTACCATCTATAACTCTTTCTCATTCTACATCCGCAGCGGACATCCTTCCAGCCAATATAAACCAGGTTGTCAGAAACGTCGGTTTAGGGGAGAACCATGTGATTCACATCCATCCAAAGCACGCCGCGTTCCCGCGCGCAGGGCTGTTGAAATGATCGGATTCTCGAAAACTTCATCGTGGATTTTATCCGGGCCTGGCACAAGAAAACGAAACGGGCTGTCGCGCCAAGACGACAACCCGTACCAAACTGCAATTCTATTCCGAAAAAACAGGGTTTTTAACGAGGAACCCTTTTCTATGCTCCCTTCATCGCTGCTTCTATTCCTTTACTGAAATCTGTAGGAACATTCACCGCTCGTGTCGCCAGTTCTTTGTCCATCATGAGAAGACCTGGCTTGCTGTCGCCGATCAGCTTGAGTTCAGAAATCATTTCGTTATCGTTTTCTTCTTCTTCGACCTGCTCGGTGACATACCACTGAAGGAAAATCTGAGTGGCGTGATCCTTCTCGGCAATAGCCGTTTCCACAAGGTCATTAATGCTTTTTGTTACAAACTGTTCATGTTTCAGTGTCTGCTCAAACATGTCTAATGGCGATTTCCACTCAGCGGGCGGCTGCTTGATTTCATTGAGAACCGCCTTGTTGCCCTGCCGAGTGACATATTCGTAGATTTTCATTGCATGCAGCATTTCTTCGTGATACTGCACCATAAACCAGTTTGCGAATCCTTTAAGACCTAACTCATTGGAATAGTTGGACATGGACATGTACAGGTATGCTGAATACATCTCCTTGTTAATCTGGTCGTTGAGTCCTTGTGCCATCTTTTCGCCCAGCATAAAACACTCCTTGTTAGAGTTCGATGATAACGCATGGAGGGAAAATAATGTCTGATTGAAGAACCATATTAAATAGCAAAAATTAGACCATACTTTCTTGCGTGATTCATATCCAAATGTTAGAATTTACAAAGAACCCTCTTGCTGCATGTACCTTCCACCGACCGGAGATTCTGTCTCATGGCCCGACAATCTTCTCCATCCCCCCAGCCGATGATCTGTGGTTTTTTCGAAGAGTACGAGCATCCAGTATACGTTTCCGATCCAGAAACATATGCTCTTCTTTATGTCAACTCATCCTTTCGGGAACACTTCGGTCAGGCTGACGCTGGAGTTTGCTACCAGATTGTTCGGAACCGGACGTCGCCCTGCCACTCCTGTAACGGAAAGAGCAGTTTTCAAGCGGACAGTAACTCCTTTACCATAGATGAATTCTGCGTGCAGTCTACCGGCCGATGGTACCGCAGGCGGGAACGCCCCGTTCAGTGGAGCGACGGGCGCACAGTACGATGTACCATTGCCGAGGATATTACCAGAGAAAAGGAGTTCGAGGATACCCTCCACTCCACATCCGAAGATCTCCGGATGATACGTCTGCTCAATGAACTCACTGACCGATCTGCCGACCTCTCGACTATAATCCAACAACTCTCGGAGAAACTCACCTCCGCCTTTTCGTGCTACGTCAGCGTATTTCTTACTCAGCACGGTGTCGAGAGCCTGAAGCTGCATCCGGAGTCGGTTACCCCCAAGATTTCCAACTGGGCCGAAAACCTCGTCGGAGCCCCACTGACCCATTCGGAAATATCCCTGACCCCTGATTCGCTTCACAGCAAGGTGGCTTCGGCCGCACAGCCAATGCACTTTACTTCGCCCGCAGACATCGAGCAGGTTTTCCAGGAATGCCTGCCTTCATCATGCGAAAAAGGAAACATCAGACGACTCATCGAAAGCACACGGGCTGAAGCGGTGGTAGTTGTTCCCCTTTTCAGTTCGCACAAGCTTATCGGGACGATCAACCTCTCCCGTCAGAGCCGGTTTTCCGACAAGGAACTAAACCGCCTTCGGGCAATCTCTTCCCAACTGGTCGCCGTGCTTGGCCGGTTGCGCTCCAAAGAAGCGCTTCGAATGAGTGAAGCCAAGTACCGCGCCCTCGCCGAATCAGCACGTGACATGATATTCATCGTAGACCCCGCGGGATATCTTCAGTACGCCAACACAACCTGCTGTGCAGTCATGCATGCAACTTCTGAATCGATCATAGGTAAGAGACTCAGCGAAATCTTCCCCGCTTCTGTATCCCGAAGACAGATGGAAAACATACGGGAAGTGTCGAGTAGCCAGGAGCCGCGAACCGTTGAAGCCGAAATCATTGCTGCTGACGGTTCACCGAGGTGGCTTTCCACACTTCTGGTACCGATCAACGATATCGGACCGGCCTGTGTCATGGGCATCTCTCGTGATATCACCAAAAGGATAGAAGCTGAGAATACTCTTCGAGAGTCTGAGGAAAAATTTCGTTCGCTCGCGGAGCAATCTCCGAACATGATTTTCATTTTCGATGGAAACCGGCATTTTTACATGAACAACAGAATCGAAGAGCTGTTGGGGTACAGTCGCGAAGAGTTTTATGCAGAAGATTTTGACTACCAGGAAATTATCGCGCCTGAATCTCGACCGTTAATCCGGAGTCTCCTGGAGCGACAATTCTCAGGTGAGAAGGTTCCCCCCTTCGAACACGCGTTGATTGCAAAAAATGGGCGGCGAATAGATGTGATCAGCTCGATGCGACTGATCCACTTCGAGGGAAAGCGGGCTGTCTTGGGAACCGTGATAGATATCACCGAGCAGAAGAAAACCCGACGTGAGAAAGAACAGATGCAGGCCCAGCTTGTTGAAGCACAGAAGATGGAAGCAATTGGAACTCTCACAGGAGGAATTGCCCACGATTTCAACAATATGATTACTGGAATTCGTGGATTCACCCAATTAGCGCTTCTGGAAGTTGAAAAGGATAATCCGATTCACGATGATCTCACGCAAATAGAGCAAGTCACCAGGCGTGCGGGGACACTGACCCGACAACTGCTTTTATTCAGTCGCAGGCAACCCATTGAATTGTCGATTTTCAGCCCCAACGAGACGGTCATCGGACTCGAGAAAATGCTTACCCGGCTCATTGGTGAACCCTACGCAATAGAGTGCCGCCTGACAGAATCTCCATGGAGTCTGCATGCAGACCAGGGCAAGATTGAACAAATCATCATGAACCTGGTGGTAAATGCGCGTGACGCCATGCCGGCGGGTGGCAAGATAATTGTAGAAACAAGAAATATTTCCATCACCGGTAAACGCGCCAAAAGATCAGCGGATGCCCGCGAAGGAAACTATGTCTGCCTGAGAGTGACCGACGAAGGTGTGGGTATCGACAGAACTACCCTGGGCCGGATATTTGAGCCATTTTTTACCACGAAAGAATCCATGCAGGGAACGGGTCTCGGCCTTGCTGTCGCCTACGGTATAGTCAAGCAACACCAGGGATGGATCCACGTCGATTCCACTCCTGAAAAGGGGTCATCGTTCGCGGTGTATCTTCCTGCCTATTTCGGAGAACCGGAAACTACCCGTCTTCAGGATCAGATCGTGACCCAGGCGATGCAGAACAAGGGCAAAGTACTCTTACTGGAAGACGAAAAAACGGTATGTGATTTTGGTCAACGCGCGCTGGAGATGGCAGGTTTCGATGTGATTGCTTCGAGAAGTATTGCCGAAGCACAATTGAAGTGTGATGAATGCCGGAGTGAATTCGTTGCCCTGTTCAGCGACATAGTGCTTCCCGATGGAAACGGCATTGACTTTGCCGACCATCTCTTGAGTACGATGTCCCACCTGAAAGTCCTGGTTGCCAGTGGATATCTCCCCGATCAGCATACCTGGGAGCGTCTTAAAGCTCACGGATACCGGTTCATCCAGAAACCCTATGATATGGCGCAACTGAATGCTCGGATGGATGAACTCCTCAGTACTGAAAGCAGGCATTCCGGCTCACGTCAATCCACCGCCGGATCCAGCCGGTAAGAAAAAGCCCTCCCAGCGCCCCCGTAAGCCGGTACTACCTGTTAAGCTTTAGTCCGGTTGCAACGAGACAACAAAAAAGGGGGCCCGAAAGCCCCCAAAGTACCAGGCAAGAATACATAAGACTGCTGATTTAGAAATTTTCTCCAGCGACTTCGAAGTACTTCTGTGGGTGCTGACAGGCAGGACACATCTTTGGAGCAGAAGTCCCCTCGTGGATATATCCGCATTTAGCGCACTTCCATCGAACCGGCTGATCCTTCACGAAGACCTTATCAGAGTTGATATTGTCCAAAAGCTTGAGATAGCGATCTTCATGCTCTTTTTCAACCTTGGCAACCATGCGATACATGGTCGCGACTTCGGAGAATCCCTCCTTAGCCGCTACTTCTGCAAATTGCGGGTACAACTCGGTATGCTCTTCGTTCTCCCCTTCTGCCGCCTCTTTGAGGTTCTCCGCGGTCGTACCGACCTTGCCGGCCGGATAGGTCGCAGTAATCTCCACCGGCCCACCTTCAAGATGCTTGAACATCTTTGCCGCGTGAACCCGCTCGTTATCGGCTGTTTCCAGAAAAAGTGCCGCGATTTGCGGGTACCCGTCTTTCTCAGCCTGTTTTGCAAACATTGTATACCGGTTTCGTGCCTGTGACTCACCGGCAAAGGATTTAAGAAGGTTTTTTTCGGTTTCGGTACCTTTGATACCTGCCATTACTTCTCCTCTCGAGAAAAAAAAGGTGAAACGAAGGGGAACAAAGAATAAAATAAATAATTCACGGACTATTACGTTGGTTTTTCGTCGTTTGTTGGATTTAGGTCATGGCTACACTGGCCCACACGGCACCGCTGACGGAAAAAAGATACGGCAGGGAACACACGACCTTCAGGCGTGCTCACAGCTTGGCCGGTGGCTCCGGTTCGCTCACCGGTCACCGGGGGGGGAGGTATTCAGGAGTTGTCGAGCAACGCATGTTGCTCCAGCGTTTCGAGAAGGGAGCTTGCCGAAGAAAGATTGATCACCTCAGGTGAGTCATCGACAAATGCCTCCGTGGTACCATGCAAGACGCTGATGCCATGACAGCGAGGATTCTCTACGACAAAAGTGAGTATTTCCTTTCCAACAGTTTCGAAAATCTCCTGGTCAACCACGATTACGTCCGGAAGTGTAAAGTGCATTCGCGAAGCAGCTTCAAATCCGCTGGTTGCGGAGCGAATCTCAAACTTTTCGTTCAGTAAGACGTCCGGGTCCTTTTCATAGTCAATATTTTTACTGACTACCAGGACTTTTCTTTTGCTAACAGTAGCATATTTATAGTAGTCACACGAATCACATGAACCGGTAGAACAGAAAACACAATTCATTTCATAACTGCAGCCGCTCTCGGCGATAACGAAGCATTTCTGTGCCTGAGCCCGGAATACGATACAACTAAGACATCGCCTGTCCGGTTTGCCGCCCTCAACCCTGAAATCCCAGCACCGTACTTTGGGAGAATCTTCTTGAGACAACACCTGTACCTCAGCCGCATCGGTAACAGTAATAAACGGCTGCAACTCTTCTTTTCTGATACGAAAATGACCGCCGGCGGTCCGGAGTGCCTGAATTTTTCCCTTTCGTATCCATTTAAGAACAGTGTCAGGCTTGACCGAGCACATTCGCGCAGCTTCACCTGTAGACAGAGTGTCTCGTTTCATAAGCATTACCACCCACTGTACGTATTTATGTTCCGAGGTAAAACATTGCGATACCGGCTTCCTGACTATAAAATACCCAATGGCAATTAAACAAGGAAGAAATCCGCATTTTTGCCGTATTTACAGGATTTTCCGGCTTACACCCCGAATTGAATCCGGATTTGTTGAGCCCAGAAGGCACCAATGCTCGGCATCGTCCGCTATTTCTTCTGCCGGTCCACAAAGGCAGAATGAGCCTCGATCGCGAGAATTATTGAAGGTTACCCGGCCAGATCGTATTTTATGTGCTTCATTGATTTTTCCTCGGAAAGTCCCCGGAAGCGGGCAACACTACTAAGGAGATACAGGGGACATGCCAAAGATTCCCAAACGCGTACAGTTTCTCAAACAGAAAAACATGCTGCGCGTGTTATATGCACTCTCGCCGGTGGCACTTGCCGGGATATATTTCTTCGGATGGCGCGTTCTGGGCGTGCTTGTGGTCGCCTGGCTCTTTGCTTTCGTGACCGAATGGTTCATGGTAGCCCAGCGAACTGGAAAAGTCAGCTATGCCTGCTTTGTAACCGCATCACTTCTGGCACTTTCACTTCCACCAACAATTCCGTTCTGGATGGTCGCGGTCGGGAGCGTTATCGCCATTCTCTTTGGAAAGGAGACGTTCGGCGGGTTCGGGAAAAACGTGTTCAACCCTGCAATTGTAGGCAGGGCATTTTTATATGTGTGTTTCCCCATAGAAATGACAGGCCGGTTTGTACCTGTTTTTTCCGGTTTCCCCGGTGGATTCACCAAATGGAGCTTCGGTACACTCAAAAACCTCCCCGCCGGCCTTCAGCAGGCCGGTACCGAAATGGCCGATGCTTTTACGGCGGCTACTCCCATGTGGGCGCGAAGAGATTTTGCTCACGATACCGAGCTTCTCAACCTCGTTCTCGGGAATATCAGAGGTGTTTTCACGACCGAAACGGGGACACAGATTCTTGCCGGCGGTTCTATCGGCGAAGTCTCGGCAGTGGTGCTTATCATCTCGGCAGTCTATCTCATCTACACCAAGACGGCGCAGTGGCGTCTGATGCTATCCACCATTCTCGGTGCGGTTGCACTGAACCTGTTTGCCCGGTATGTCCTTGGTATCGATGAAGCACCTCCGATACCTTTTACGCTTTTTTCCGGGGCGATGCTCTACGCAGCGATCTTCATGGTCACTGATCCGGTCAGCGCCCCGAAACTTCGCAGCTCCCAATGGATCTATGGTGCATTTATCGGTGCAATGATCGTTTTCTTCCGTTATAAATCCATTTTTGCTGGTGGCGTAGGTTTTGCTATCCTTCTCGGCAACATGGCTGCCCCATCTTTAGATCTCTGGATTCGTCGATTTTCAGCTTCAAAGAAAAAGCCCGAAGGAGCCAAGGCTTCGTGAATAAAAAGTCTCCCGTATACATTATTGGATTCATGGTCGTTCTCTCAGCAGTGTTCGGTGCCGGCGTTTCGCTGGTGCATTATGCAACTCAGGACATCATGGCACAGAACGATCTCCTCAAAAGAAACCGCACGATCGCACGAGCGTTTGGCCTTGCAGTCGATGGTGAATCGGCTGAAGCCTACCAGGAGGCAGTCGAGGAGAATCTTCGGCTTATCGCCATCGAACGCCAGGGAATGACCTGGTATGTCTACATTGAAAAGAAGGTTTCAGGCAATATCGGTTTTATTTTCAACGGTATTGGTTTCTGGGACAAGATATCGGGCCTGCTCGTGCTGAGTCCCGACCTTTCGCAGGTTCAGGAGATACAAATCCTTGACCAAAAAGAAACGCCGGGACTCGGGGCGCGGATCGAAGAGCCCTGGTTTCGGGAGCAGTTCAAAGAGCTGGATATCGCCTGGCAGCAACCGATCGACCGACGCATAATCATTGGCGGCGGGGCCGAAGCCGAAAATCAGGTAGAAGCAATCACCGGTGCCACTCAGACATCGCTGGCTCTCATGCAGACACTCAACCAGCAGCTTCAGGAATTCCGAGCATTGTACGATAGTCCGGAGTTTCAAAGCGAACTTCAGGAGGGCACGGCGCGACCGGAGTAATCTATGGCGAATTCATCGAAACTTTTTGTCAGCGGTGTAT
>JBEPYC010000034.1:0-17947 GCA_041641555.1 Chitinivibrionales bacterium
TATGTTGAGGCGAGGCTTGCGAGCCCATGTTGCCTTGTAGATTGTGTCAGATGATGCTATCGCGCTGTTTTCGATCCGTATACGCCGGATCTTCCCGACGTACAACTCTCGCCCCAAGCTCACTTCCGGCGTCTGATTGTAGTTGTTGGAATACCGGCTACTGGTTACCACCGCAACACCATCAAAGGCCGGAGTCGCGATAGAAAAACCACAGGTGAGAAAGAGGCTGATAATGAGTTTCTGGTTACGGTGCATGGTGTGCCCCCCCTTTTTTGATGCGCAGTTGTACCAGGGTCTCTGAATGAAACTTAGGGAGATAGAGGAGAACAATCACAGTTTTTCGATGCTCCATTGTTCCCCTCATAAATGCAGTCGGTCTGGAGATACGTATTCAGGCCTTTGAGCGCCGCATGTGCTTCAGCGGTCCGACCGAGTGCTTATGGAGCGTCGCGGCGTTGCCGCCCCGTGGGGACCGGTGATGAGAATCGGCTTTAACGAGCGCTCATCCAAAGCCTCCATAGCCCTTCCCAGGAAGCTGCCGTCAGGAGCGAACGCCTTCATTTCGGCGGGAATCGGGCTACCGGTACGCAGAGCGGGAGCAGGTACAACGGCCGCTACGTCTTTCGGGCCTTCCGGAGCGGGCGTCCCCCTCAGCCAGATGCGGATTGCATCGATTTTCATGCCTTTTGAACGTCCCGCGATATAGAAGGTGTGTGTCCCGGGCTTTAGATTAAACTCCGGGCGCCCATGTTCGTATGTGGTTTTCCATATCCAGTTGCCCCAACGATATTTTATCAGAGTCTTCTTCCAGCTCCCGTCGTTGAGTTTCGTGAAGACATCATTGCACTGATCGCCGGCGGAGTTCTCGCACACCCCCTCCCGATCTCGTCTACCGCGAATCGTCACCCGATATTCACCTTCCTTGTCGATGGTGAACGTATAAGGTAGTATGCCATTGGGCTTCCCGAATTTGTCGGGTCCCGGATAATACAAGTATCCCTCACCGAAATATCCCGCGGTTTCGGAAGTGAACTCCCATGGCGTGGCGGGGGATACGGATTCGGCTTCGATATAAAACGACTCCGCCGCCTGCACCGACAGCGTTCCTACCAATATCGCCATTACCGTCGTTCTCACCACGGTCTTCATAGGTTCTCCTCCCATCACGTCGATTCTTCGTTCCAGCACAAGTGATCGTCTGGATCAGTTATGACCTATTGTTGATCCTGCTTGGTAAACTGTACATTCATCACCTGGTTTCGCAATCGCCGCGGAACCCGGACCTTTTCTGGTGTGTCCAGCCCCTTGGTTCGCTCATGCGACCACCGCAGACGTCCGTGCATATCGAACAGCCTCACGGACAGAGCCCCGGCGGGCACGACGAGGCTTCCGCTGAGATTCGTTACTGATCCGTGTCCGGACACCCGTGGGGAATCGCGTGTTTCCTTCTGTTGAGACCCGACAGCATGCGGTTTCTCCATCGGTTCCGGATCGTTGAGATCGACCTGATGCTGCCAAAGCTGATACTTCAGCCAATCGCGTGTCTCTGCATAGGCAGGATCATTGTATACGCTATAAAGCTCATTGGGGTCCGATTGAAGATCAAACAATTCCCATTCATCGATCTGTACCTGGTCATCCATTCGATAGTAATGGATGAGCTTGTAGCGGTCAGTTCGGATCCCGTAATGCGGACAAACATTGTGCAAGCGCTTTTCATAGTACCGATAATACATGGACGTCCGCCAGTTTTGGGGAGTTTGCCCCTGCAATATCGACCGAAAGCTCATTCCCTGCATCACTTCGGGTGCGGCGACACCGGCAAAGTCCAGCAGTGTCGGGGCAAAATCGACATTGAGAACGATATCGTCGCTTACGCTTCCCTCCGCGATCGCACCCGGGTACCGGATCAGAAAGGGCATACGAATAGATTCTTCGTACATAAACCTCTTATCGAACCAGCCATGGTCTCCCAGGAAGAACCCCTGATCCGACGTGTAAATTACGATCGTATTCTCCGCCAATCCGCTGGTCTCAAGGTAATCAAGCAATCTGCCGACATTATCATCCAGAGATGCAACACAGCGAAGATACTTCTGCATGTAGCGCTGGTACTTCCACTCCTTTTGCTCTTGTTCGGTAAGATCTCCCGGTGGATTGCCGTCGGTATCCAATCGTCGCATATCCTCGAGGATCTTATTCTCGGCGTTTGCCGCCGCACTTGACCTGTTGCTATAATCATCGTTGAATGTTTCAGGATAGGGGATCGGGTCGGTGTACATGTCGGCATGCGCCTCGTCGTAGGTCCACCTTCGGTGCGGTGCTTTGTGCTGACTCATCACCATGAATGGTTTCGAGGTATCCCTGTCTTTGAGATAATCGATCGTAAGATCGGTAATAATATCGGTGACATACCCGGTGTACTGCCGTGTGTTGCCATTATCGATGAACGTGGGGTTGACATAGTCGCCCTGGCCCGGTAGTACGTTCCAGTGATCGAATCCGGTGGGATCCGACCCAAGATGCCACTTTCCGATCATTGCCGTCTGGTAGCCTGCCTTCTGAAGCTCCTTGGGATAGGTAACCTGGTCGCCGTTGAAATTTCCGTGGTTGGTTTCCTGATTATTAATATGATTATAGGTACCCGTCAAAATGGCCGCTCTGCTGGGCGCACATATGGAATTTGTCGCAAAACAATTGGCGAACTTCATTCCCTCGTTAGCAATCCGGTCGAGATTCGGCGTCGTGTTCACCTTGCTTCCGTAGCAGCTGAGCGCATGTGCCGCGTGATCATCTGACATGATGTACAGAATGTTCGGCCTGTTTTGTGCGGCCTTACCTGCAAACACCGGTTGATATGCCAGACCGGCGGCGCTGATGCCTGCCATGGACTGTAGAAACGATCTTCGAGATGTCTGTGTTTTATCACTCATGTACCGCTCGCCCCCCATTTCTTGCGTTGCTCAATCCGGCCGTTGTGAACCGGGTTAAATGTTATTCCATGATGGCGCTCTCCGGAGAGAGCGCCACCAAGTGCTGCTTACACTCAATCCAAAACAACGTAGTCGACAAAATGCGATCCTTCACCAAGATACGGCAGAAGGGTCAGTTTATCGCCACTGTTCAGGACCACCGAGGTGCTCAGGAGCTGATACTCCCGCGACACCTGGGCATCGACACTTTCCACGAATGCACCATTGACATACACGTTGATACCACCCGATGAACGGTTGGCGCTGACCATAATACTGAGGTTGCCACCACAGTTCAGTGAAGTCCATTCGACATATGAATCGTCGGTACTCAACTTGACTTCATCACCCTGGACATCACCGGTGATCACATCGGCATTTTCCGCCTGCAGCGTGCACCCGGTTCCGGTGGATTCACAAGCGTCACCGATTCCATCACCATCACTGTCGGCCTGATTCGCGTTGGCAATTGTGGGACAATTATCCACGTCGCCACACACACCGTCCCCATCGATATCATTCTCGGCATCGTCAGGGCACGCATCGCAAACGTCACCGATACCATCGGCGTCAGTGTCGGCCTGGTCGGCATTGACCGTATTTGGGCAGTTGTCCGATCCGTCTTCAACGCCGTCCCCATCGGAATCGCTTCCACTTGATGAGCCATCGGTTACAACGTCCATGTAGTCGATCTTATTGGTTCCCGAGGCCCATTCAATTCTGATTGTCGATGTAGAACTGGTCGAGATGCCGGTGTTGATTTCGTAGCAGTCAGTCCCACCCGACTCGACAAAGGTACCTCTGCTCTGGCCGTTGACTTTGAGCGTGAATTGGCTACCACTTTCATAGACCCCTACGATAATGTTCGAGGCGGCGGGCACGTTCTTCCATTCGATATACATCCCCGTACCCCACATCTTCTGACCCGACCCGCAAGGTTTTGAGAAGGAACCTCCGCCTTGCAATACCTCTGCATTCTCGGCTTCGTATCGGCTTGTTGTACCGGTACCACCGCCATCGCTGTCACAGGCATCACCCACACCATCGCCATCGCTGTCGGCCTGGTCAGCATTGGCCGTGTTCGGGCAGTTGTCAACATCATCGGCAACACCGTCGCCATCCGAATCGACAGGATCATTGTCGCAGGCATCACCCACGCCATCGCCATCGCTGTCGGTCTGATCGGCATTGGCCGTGTTCGGGCAGTTGTCGACATCATCGGCAACACCATCTCCATCCGAATCGACAGGATCATTGTCGCAGGCATCGCCTATACCATCACCATCACTGTCGGTCTGATCGGCATTGGCGGTATTGGGACAATTATCGATCTCATCGGCAACACCATCGCCATCCGAATCGGTACTACCGCTCCCGCCATCATCGATCTCGACATAATCGACAAAATGGGAGCCCTCACCTGCGTAACACCGAAGCACCAGTTTGTCGCCAGTGGTAACCGATACTGATGTTGAGACCCGATGAAGATGTCCAGATGTGAGCGCATCGACGTTTTCCTTGAAGGATCCGTTCACATAAACCGAAATTCCGCCACTGCTGCGGTTTGCTTCGAAGTTGATGGTGAGATTTCCGGCACAACTCAGAGAAGACCATTCGATGTAGGATTCATCATTACCCAGTTTGACAACATCTCCCTGAACATCACCGGTAACCACATCCGCATACTCGGCCTGAAGCTTACAACCGTCACCGGTGCCCTCACAGGCATCGCCCACACCGTCACCATCGCTGTCCGCCTGGTCAGCATTGGCAACATAGGGGCAGTTGTCGTCGGTATCCGCGATCCCGTCTCCATCACTGTCGACGATATCGTTATCACAAGCATCACCTACACCGTCGCCATCGCTGTCGGTCTGATCGGCGTTGGGGGTATTGGGACAATTATCATCGCTGTCGGCAACACCATCGTTATCCGAGTCGATCGGATCGGATGAGGTGTTTCCTTCGAATATTTCACGCACGTCGGAAGGTCCGCCACATTCGTCACCGCGGCCGGTGATAACGTAGAAAAGCATTCCGGCATCGGAAACATCTACCCGCGCTTTGCCCTCGGCGATTTCATTCCAAAGCCACTGCCAGTTGGCGTTATTCGAATTCTTCAACCATGTCCATTTTTCAACCGGCGATTTGAAATCCTCGTTGGTGTCGCTGCAACGATTCTGATCCGGAATATGAATGACCTCTACCGACGGGAAATCCTTTTTGATATCGTCGATTGTGTGGTTCAATTGACCGGTATCCGTATGGTAATCATTCCACCCCGAATGTGTCACCACGGTCACATACTGGCGTTTGGAGGAATTCGCGGCTTTGATTCCACGATAGACTACCTCGGTTGGGCCGCCCTCGCACAGATAGAACCGATCCGATGCGCTGGATGCGTTGATTTCTGAGGCGATGTTGTTGACTGAAGCCGAAAGTTCAGTCTGGTCATCGAAGATGACACTCGAGCTGATATTCCAGCGCGATGCGGCTTCCTCGACGTTTTGTTTGAGTGCATTATAACGCGATTCATTGTTGTCGCCAAGATGACACGCGTAATCAAAGTGCACCAATTTGCCTTTCAGACCCGCTTCCGCCATCAGGGCCAGCCCAAAGGGAGCAGCATTGATGTCATCGGCATCATGCTGATTACCGTCATGACTGATACCCACACGATACGGGGATGCATCCAGGTTGACGGCCGCCAATCCTGCCGCTCCATTCTCGACGGTCGAAACGGGTTGCGCCGAATCGCATCCGAGAAAGCTTATACAACATGCAGCAACTCCAAGCAGTACTCTTTTTTTCACGCTGTCTCCTTTTCTGATGATGCCCACCGAGGCAGGCATCGGTTGTTAGAGATCCCGGTATACTCCTCCTCCGGGTTTTTCACACGCTCCTATGGTTGGGACAGACTCGAGACTCGTTCATCTGAAATTCGCGATACGGCGCACACCTGTTTCGGATACTCCGATCAGAAGCGTGGGTGAGCTGACCTGGGCAGGTTTCTCGACTCGAGCTCCGGTGACTGAGTAGTAGCGTGGGGGTTCACTTGAGAGTGAACCAATGGTTCTTGCGGGTCTTCTAACCCCGGCATTCGCTGTAGTACCCACCCCGCATGGAGGATCGACCACTTCCCCGTTTATCTCCACAGGTGTGCGACAGGGCGCATCATTTCCATCGGCTGTTGCGTCGCTACTTCGATCGCTGGTATATAGCACGAATCGGTCTATAGCGAAATATTGTGAGCGTCTTTGAATATTGAGGTGGTAGACTCTGTTGGCCTCCAGATCAACCACAATTGACCCATCATGTTCGCGGTTTCCTTTGTACGCCCAACACGATGCTTTCCCGAGCGTTTTGGACGGATGACTGTAGTCCAGGTCGTTCTCCTCCCAGTAGACACACGCATCGTTGCAGGCATCAAAGGCTCCACATTCAGCATGCTTGCTTTTATGTACCCGGAATTTGAACGAATATGTTCCCGCCCGGGATACTTTAATTGGGTAGGTCATGATATCGTTGTTGTTGCAGCCGTAGTCGTTTCCCGGACCGGCCTGCAACCAGCCGTCACCGTATACCGGGCGTCCCTTGTCTTCACAAGGATTGTTCGTCTCGAGTGTCCAACTTCCCACCAGCGGTACGTCTTCCATTTCTACCACAACCAGCCCGTTATCATCCAGGAAGATTTTGTCGTCGGCTGCCCGAATATTCAAACACAGGATCACCGTCAGAAATGTGAAAAGACTCAGCCGAGAACCCCTTGCGCCCATGTATCCCTCCCACAGTGTTTCAGACTGTGTCCGCCATCTGGCCCGGTGCCCATTTGCGGAGACCGGACCTATCCACTCAGTTCGAGGGGGGTTAGACAGGCGAAGCTACCAGCCTATGTTTTTTGGGGCCATGTGTAATCCATCCGAAAAACGGATTTGGATACCACGTTCACCATTACTTTCAATCTGGGTAAAAAAAAACGCGAAGTGTGCAAATTGCAATTGTTTTGATGTTTATGTGTTCAAAGTTCACTTGCCCGGCAAAAAAAAGTCCTCTGTCAGAACCAGGTTATAACCCGCCGACAGAGGACCTGTTTTTTTATAATACAAATCAACTACCGAACTATGCGATAGTTTCGTACGCCGCCTGGAGTGTGCGCACTGATCACGAACGCACCGGCAGGTATGCGGTTGCGCGGAATGACCACGCTCTTACTGGAAGTGGCCATCGAAAGCAGTCGACTGCCCTGCATATCGAAAACATCGACCCGTGAAGCATCGATAGTCAAAACAAGCTGCTCTCCGGACATTCTCAAGGAAGGCACATCGCCCAGATTCGCTTGAGCAATGTTTGCCCTGCTACCCGTCGCCTGCAAAGCCTCACCCGAGAGGGGGTCTACTAACACACCATTGCTGTCCTCGTAGCAGTGTACGATTTGACCATTTCGCTCGCCAACCATTCCTTCGAGCCACAAATCACCGGCAGTATTCCAACGGGTCAACTCACCGGCGGGTACCGACTTGTCCATGTGAAGTTTGTTGTCGGTCACCTTGATGGCCTCTTTATCTTTCCAGTTCATGAGCACCTGGTTCCCGCCGTACTTGTGGGCAGCTATTCCCACGCCTATCATAAGGCACATCCATTTATTCGAATTTGCCGACCAACGCGGCCAATCCATTCCTCCACCCACTTCTTCTCCAGCCCACTGGGTCATTTCTTCAACGGTCACCGACAAGTCGCTGAGGCAGTCGATAGGTTCAGCCCAACCATTCACACGGATAAACTCATGTCCGGCACTGGAAAAGTGTGCGATCATATCGCCCGCAGGCGACATCAAGCTGTTACAGCCAACCGCACAATTGTTACAGCCAATCGTGGCGCAATTACCCGTATTGCTCCACTGATCTACATGAAGCCCGTTAACCGGGGGAAAAGGATGGGGAATGTTTTTGTTTCCGGCACCTTCATTGTACTGGATCGAGGCATATTCACCATTGGCACTCATGTCCCATTTCCGAAACGAGTCCACGTAGTCAAATACGAATTCATCCGTGGATGGGTCATTGTACTTGACTCGTCGAATCTTGTGCGTGCCGGTTACCTGGTAGTAGATCCAGTCCCCAACCGGCCAGTCAATGGAGATGTGATTCGCACCATCGCCCTTGCACGGAACCGTTGCCAGGTCCGACACATTGCCACCGTCCTGGTTCATTACCGCAATGTGGCACGGCTTATCATCGTCCACCAGAGTGGTTGGATCAGAGAGATAAGCCTCGTAGCGAACGAAGGCCACTTTTGTCCCATCGAAGCTCAAGGTCGGATATCTCGAAAGTCCATCGTAAATCGTATCGTGGGAAGCGACATTATCGTCTTTGATAATCATTCGAGTGATCTTTCCCGGGGTATCCATATTTCCCTGTCGTCCCCAGGATCCCAACGCAATCATATGTGGGGTGTTCTTTCTACAATTGCTCGATGTGCTGGCATCTTTATATTTCGCCGTGCTCACCGCAACGCCACTAACCGCGAATGACTGTGCGACAAGTCCGAAGACAAGACCCATAAGAATTGACTTTTTCATAGTTACCTCCCCAGTGACCCTTCCCTGAAATGTGTTGTGCTAATCATTCTTCCCCGTATATCCACACGCGTTGTTCGACCATTCCCAAGACTGAAAGTGACTCCCCGAGGTCCAACCTGGCGCCGCGGCACCGCAGCAACCGAAGGCTTTCGAGTAAGGCGGGGAGCACTAACCTCGATCACCCCATCCCAGAACTTGTCGTCGAACACGTACGAATCCAATTCATCGAATCCGATCCATCGACCGTTTGCCGTCTCAATTTTTTCCTCTGCCCCTGCGGGCGGTGTGACTCGAAAATCCCCGCTCTGGGCGCAGTAGTGCACCGTGCCGTCGTCTTTTCCCCACTCCATTACCGGATTATTCGACGGCTGGATCACTACTTCATCGACCCAGTTAATCAGGGTCATATTGCTGCCCTGATCGGGATGGGCCTTGTTGCCATTGATGCTGTATTCTGTCAGAAACCACTTATCCGAATTCACGGAACTTCTGTTCCATTCGGCGGCTTTCATCCGAGTCGTATCACCCATCCACTGAAACATTTCACTGTGGGTCATGCTTCCATTTGGGCCACTCCAGTGTTCCATGGAGACCATTTCCTGCTTCTGATGATTCCAGCGCTCAAGGAATAACCCTTCGTGCCCCGCATCCTGAAGGTGCAAAAGGTACTTCCCGGAGGGTGAAAGGGCCGGATTACAGCCCCGGTGCGTAACGGGTTTTTCGGTGCATTTCGTCGGATCGCCATCGGGCGGAGGAAAACAGTGTGCTAACGAATTCGCCCAATTCGAAACATCTCCAAGGTCAAAGAGAAACGCCGCGGCATACCTTCCATCGGCAGACATGCACCAGCGATGGAAAAAGGTTCGCTCGTGTTTTGTGGGCAAATAATCATTCACCAGTTCATGTTGTGACGGATCAGTGGCGTTCACCCGGAAGATTCGCCCGGTCCCATGAAATGCATTATGTGCTTCGTCGACCTCTTCGTAATAGATCCACTCGCCTCCATCGACATAGGGCCAGTCTATCTGTGGTGTTTTTCCCGCACAGCCAACCTCCAACAGATCCCGAAATCCGGTGCCATCCAGATTGATCACCGACAGATAACAGGTCTTTCCGTCGCCCACCAGTTGATTTCCTTCAACAACTTCGGCGTTCTTTCTGAACCATGCTACTTTGGTGCCCATAAAATTGAGCGCGGGAATGTTGCTTACGCTATGGCTGAGAGTATCACAATTAACGACCTCATTGTTTACAATATCGTACTTGACCAGTTTCCCCCAGGTTCGATAGGAAACCTCCCGTTCCGGAACGACATCCTTCCACATGTTCCGCGGTCCGTCTACCGACCGGTACGAAATAGTGACCGCCACCCCATCTACCCCATAAATGAGTTGTGTCATGCCACATGTCAGGAGAACCAATGCCGCTAATCTCATTTTGAATATCCTTTTCCCGAGTCCTTCGTGAACGTCATTCGTATTCTGGTCGAACACAGCGAAACAGAGCCACGATAGCTACGAGATCACCACCGCACCGATGGGACAGCCTTCCCGTTCAGCTCTTCTATGTACACGCCTCTACCCATGTTTCTTCCTGCAGAACCGCCGTAGTTACGCTCAACTAACCGGCCACGGGGCGTATAAACGGAGATATTTCCGGACTGCGGAAGTACCTTTCGAACCCGGATATCACGACGCGCGTTGGTTGCTACACAATCCTTTCCATCGATATCCACCCAATTCCCGGTGTCGGTTTCCAGGCAACCCTCCATGCCCGTGGGTGGTTTGACCCAGAAGTCTCCCGCTTCACTGGCATAGTGCATATCGGCATCCTGATCGATAACGGGATTATTCGTCGGAATAAAAGCATCCTTATCGATGAAGTTGGAAATGACCTGCTGCGTACCTCCACCCAGACTACCTTTGTTCTGCCAGATGCCAACTCTCTGGATAAACCACTTATCCGAGTTGGTCGACCAGTTCGGCCAGTTGCCGCCATTGAGCTGAATGGTCGTATCTCCCATCCAGGTCAATATATCCAGCTTGATATCGATTCCACCTTTATGGCCCTCGAAATAATCAAGGATGGTTCGGTCTCCACTATTCCAATTGTTAATATCGACGAATATGAATCCGTGAGAGCCGCCGTTATAATAGGCTACGTATTTCCCGGTCACCGATATTGTGTTATTACAACCGGGAATTTGTCCTGTGGATTCTTTTGTGGGGTTGCAGTCCTGGGGAGGCCAGGCGTGACACCAGTTGCCCATCCAGCCTCCAGCAAACGGCGAAGCCCATCGGCGAGACGCGGCATATTTCACATTGCTGCTCAGATTGAACCGGTGTAGATAGTACTTTTGATTGTCGGATGAGTTCTTGTCTACCAAATCGCACACAAGTTCATGGTCGGTGGGATCATTGACATTCACACGCCAGATTTCTCCATTGGCCGGATCTTCCTTTTGATAATAAACATACCCCCCAAGAGGGAAATCTAATTGCGGATACGACCCTGGGCAGGGTGTCTTGACCAGGTCCTGCACGTTGTTACCATCGATGTCCATGGTGGAGATATAGCAACCATCTTTGTCGTCCACAAGCTTATTGTCGATCAGACGCTTTCCGCGATACCAGTAGGCGATCAGAGTTCCCTCGGGATTCATTCGCACGGTATTCACGATACGATCACTCAGGGTATCGTGGCTGGTGACCTGATTGTCATCGATGTAGTACCGAACGATCCTGCCGGCATCTCCCGATATCCTCCGTTCCGGGCCTAATTCTATGTTACGGAAAGAAACCTGACGGTACATGGATGTCACCGAAATCCCATCCACCCCCAGACAAGCTCCCGCCAATGTCAGCAGTACAACAACACACGTCGATGCACAACGGGCAATCATTCCGGTGATAGCGTTGTTGTTCATCGTTGGTGAATCAGAATGTGGTGTTTTCGAAAAAAACCGCAGCATTGTATCGGCTCCTTCCTCATGGGTGATCGTATGTTCAGAGGCCGCATCAGGACTCTTGAGCCCTGTGTTGCCAATTTAGGTGCTCTGTCACCCCGAAACGCTTTTTTTTGGCGCGCAACTTGTACTGTCACGGCCTAAATGGACTATTACATGAAGGTTTCCGCCACTTCTGGGGCGGCCAGAGAAAAGTGAGCCCGCCGTGAGCGTTTCATCGGGCTTGGGGAAACATGCTGAAGGCCTGTCCAACGCGGGTATTATGGCTCGAGCAGGTTCAGTTTTGCAGTATACCTTTCCGTGCGAACACCCCCTTGCGATTCGACCTGCAAGAGGATCATGCCACTTCCCCTGGCTTTTTGTAGAAGAGCCCAGGAGTGCGATGAGGTACGCACATGGTGGATCTGTCTATCGGTAGTGCTGAAAAGGTAAACATCATGCACGCCCTGACCCAGGGATCCCCTCTGCTCACCGTTTTTTGCGATGAGAATGCTGTTGTGGTGCCGGTTCAGAAGAGCCGAATGCGCGCCAGCGCTTGGGCACGTGGTCACGACATCCCCACTGACCAGATCGACCATGTTCCCAGTTTTTGATAATAAATCCAATCGCCCACCGGCCAGTCTATGGAGCAGTGATTGCCGTAGTCGGTACCCAGCGTGATGATATCCCGAACGTTGGAGCCATCGCTGTTCATCACCGACACCATTGCCGGGAGATCGGCTCCGACCAATTCACCGTTTTCCAGTTTGGCCTGGTACTTGAAAAACGCGACCTGAGCGCCATCGAAACTCAGAAGCGGGTAACGAGCGAAGGTCTCCTTGTAGATGGTGTCCATTCCGGCCACCGCGCTTCCCCGTATGTCCGCCCGTACTATTTTGCCTGGACCGATGTTGTTTCCCTGTCGCCCGGAGGAAGCGATCTGTCGCCCAGGAGTGAGTTCCTTGTTGAGAGGTTTGGTCTGACGGAACGCGGCCGATACCGCAATTCCGTCTACCGCGCCTGCCGAAAAGTAACTTGCCAGAGCCATCGCTCCAAGAACCACCGAAACCCTCGACGTTTTCATGGTTCCCCCAGAGTAAATGGTACTATTCGGCGTAAAGAGTCTTAGTCGGCCCGCAGGTGCAGGAATGCCCGATTGCCTCTACGGATAATGGCAACGCCCCTGGTGGAACTTACGGGCATTTCCCGTTCTCCACGCAGCCGCCGTCCTTGTATCGAGTAGACACCGGCAGGTGCACTGTTATCAATCACGGCGCTTTGTAGCCCCCGGATTGTCTTTACCCCCGGCTGTCCGCAGGGAAGCACATTGCCTTTTTCATCGTAGCCAGGGAATTCACAGACCTGACGCTCCATGGTGAACCACGGGTTGGCGGCCTGGTCGCTGAGTTTTTTCCCATCTTCCACAGGGTGCCACTCGCCCATGACATCTTCGACCATTCCCTCTTTTCCTGCCGGCGGCTTGATCCACATGTCACCGGTGGTGCTGCCGTAATAGAGGTTGTCTATAGGCTGCTGATCAGGATTGTTAGCCGGAATGAGAGCAATCTTATCCACCCAGTTTGTCGCGACCTGCTCACTACCTTCCTCGACCGCTTTAGCCTTGCCGCCATACTGAGATATCTGCATCAGATGCCACTTATCAGAGTTTGCCGCAAATCCCTGGTACTCACCGCCATTGATGGGAGTATTGGGCTGACCTGCCCAAACGCGAACCTCGTCGGGAACATGAATTCCGCCGCGAGGGCCACCACCCAGGTCCATGTGCTGCAACTCATTCACAGTGTGGTCCCACCGCTTGATGTAGAAATGGGAGTGCGAAGCGCCATCGTAGTGTGAAACATAGTTACCTGTAGGAGAGATCGCAGGATTACACCCGCGGATTCCATTTATATCACGTTTATCGTAGGTGTACTCGGGGCCGCAACCAGGTGCTCGAGGGTCATTATTAACCGGAGGGAAACAATGCGCGTAGTTTCCGCCCCACCATTCTGGACGATTGTAAGGCTGGCGACGCACCATCGCCCAATTGGCATCAGCATTGAGGTTCCATCGATGAATGAAAGCGCTTTCTTCATCAGGCGGATTTACGCCGTCCATCGGCGCAACCTGGAAATAATCGCACACTTCAACCTTTTCTTTTGTATTTACGTTCAATTTCCATACTTTGAGTCCTTTGGTCCGCTCCTCGTGACCGATATCAACCCAGTACAGCCAGTCGCCGTGAGGCCAGTCGAGGTAGCCGCCGTCCCAGTCACAAGCGACATCTGCCAAGTCTGTCTGTTCTCCTCCATCGATCGACATCACAACGATATCACACTTCATTTCCGGCTCGGTCTCTACTTGTTTTCCGCCAGGAAGGAGTCTGACCGGATAGCGAAACATCGCGATTTTCGTTCCTTCGAGATTAATCGTAGGGGAACCAACGAGCCACTCTCCAGTAAGGGTATCGTGGCTGAGAACTTGTGTATCTTTGAAATTGTAACGAACAAGCTTGCCGACATTTCGACGGATTACGGGGACACCCCACTCAGGGCACACCACTGCTCGCTGATCACGGCTGAGGTCATCGTTCGGAGTACGGTATGAAACGCTGACCGAGATACCTTCGACAGCCGAGAATGCGTTGAAACACACGGCGACCACACAAAGCGATGCATACAGAAATTTCATCATTACCCCCCAAACACGTTTGGATTTCGGTGTATTAGTTCCATTTTATTCAATTTATTCTGACTTCTTGATCGAAATGGAGCTTTTTTTGTGTCTTGTTTGCACAATTACCGTCAGTTTGGATTATTTTTCATTTATACCTCATCGAATTGCGAGCACGACATGAAACAATCCAGAAGGCACGCTGTAGACCGCGTAACGGAATACATACGGAAAAGCATTGCAGATGGTTCTCTCGTTCCCGGTCGCCGCATTCCCTCGTCATCTGAAATCGCAGCGGAATTGTCGGTTTCCGAGCGTACCGTCTGGCGGGCTTCAAAAACATTGCAGCAGGAGGGGGTGCTTCGGCGTCGCTCTCGAAACATTCTGGAGGTTGGGGAAACCAGCTGGGCTCCTCGTCAGGAAGCACAAAACGCAGTTACAACATCCGGGTGGGAAGCCGTCCGGGCGAGAATCGAACGCGATATCATTACGGGGGTATACAGCCCGTACAACACACTTCCTTCGCGAAAAGAACTGCAGAGCCAGTATAATGTCAATTCCCGCACTCTCAGCAAAATCATCAATGCTCTGTGCAAAGAAAATGTCCTGATCTCTGAAGGTCGTTCGTTGCGAATAAACATTCCCACTCGGAGCGACAGGGTACGAAGGTTGGTACTGTTCTGCCCGATGAGTGAGAGCGGGGTGATCCAGCTCAGTCCGCACGATGAGTTGTTTGTGCGTATGATCGAAGCGCTGTCTGCCCGATTTGGTATCGTTTTGGAGACGCTTACCTACTTCCATCGCGAGGATGTTCTGACACGAGACCAGAAACGACACGGACTCCGTATTCCTTACGGAGACGATGTTCTCGGGTATGTATACATTGTCAACTCTGAGACATGCGTTGTCGAGGATCTACTGACCGACATTCACTCGTTCCGCAAACGAATCGCCATCGTGGATGAGGTCTCCGGTGTTTCCTACCCGAGCCTTTTGGAGAACTCCCCCTATGTTCATTTCTTTCCAATGGTTTCTTCGTATCCGGCGGGTAAAATGGTCGGTCGGTACCTGCTGGGCTTAGGACATCGACGAGTCTCATATGTGTCGATACTTCCCTGGGCATGGTCAAAAGCTCGACTGGCGGGTCTCAAAGAAGCGTTCGCTTCGGCGGGTCTTCCGGACGCGGTAACAACTATCGAAAATTTCCCCGAATCACCGTCCTATGCTCCGGACCCTTTGTTAAGGGCATATAACGAGTGGAGAAAGAATGCTCCCCAGACGCATGCGGAGGAATTTGACGCGGTATTCAAGCGGATGCCGGTCTACACCGTGCGCAGAGCCGAACGTAAGTTCCGCGCCTACCATGCTTTCTCCGGTGCATTACGGGACCCGAAAGTCACCGCATGGGTATGCGCTTTTGACGGCATCGGCATACAAGCCCTCGACTTTCTCAAAACACACAACATACCGGTACCCCGCCGGGTTTCGGTTATTGCATTCGATGATTCGGTGGAAGCCTTGAGCCGGGGGCTCACATCGTATAACTTCAATGTGGAAGGCTATGCGCATGCGGTGTTCAATTACTTTGCATTCCCTAATCTCTTTCACACCTCATCGAAAACCAGAGTAACCGAGCTGAGCGGCCTGGTCGTCGAACGGCGTTCGGTGAAAAAGACATAGACAAAACCCTGGCGAACGAGGATCGGGGAAGAACGCACGGATGTCGGATGGTCCTCGTTTCTTTTTCATGGGATCTATGGTGGCTACCGCTGCCCGTTGATGATCAGTCGAACGGGATCGCTACCAAAACCAGACTGCTCGGAATGCGTTCGTTGCGGTATTACCGCTCCATTCAGCAGGAACCCTCCCTGGGATCGTTGCCGCGGAGCGATTACCAGCCCATAGCCTTGAGCCTGCCTTCTCTGTCCGGCTCGTAAAGATAGATTGGCACCGGTGTTGCTCGAGACCGTAATGACCACCCGACGATAGTCGTGCATGCTTACGATACTATTCTGGTCGCTCAGGTCCAGGACACAATGAATTTCGGTACCTTCGGCATCCGAAGGTATGTCGACCGTCACGGATGGTTCACCAGCGTTGCCGATGGATACGTTCCCGGTATAGGTTCCCGCTTCGGGGTAGATGTACCAATGATAGTCGAGTACATCGCCATCGGGATCCCGGCTGTCGGAAGCATCCAGCTGCACCGTTGAGCCGGGACGAGCATACATTTCAATGATCTGATCCGAACGATCCCCATTGATCGCTGCGACCGGATTGTGATTGGCATTTTCGTATGAGGCGACACACCAGTCCATTCGACCCTGAAAATCTTCGAGCATTGCCCGACGGAACCGCCATACCGGGGTCTCAACTCGATCATAGGTATCTCCATATACCGGATCGGTCCAGGTATCGGAAACGGCATCGTAGCAGTAAAACGGCGTGTAGTTTTCTTCAACCGGCTGAACATCACGTTTGTGGCGCGACATGACATTGAGTTTCTTCTCCCGACTAAATCGGCCTCCCCAGCCGCCCCAGGCCTGATGGTCCGGGTCGTACAGGCCCTTGTTCACAAGCCCTATCCATGGCGTGGTTCCCCCACCTTCAAGAGAACCCCCGCGGTCCCGATACAGTGTTCCCAGTACACCGTGGTTCTCTTTGATGTGCTCATAGGTCCAAGCTTTCTGGCCAAATTTATCATTGGCATATGGTTCCCAGCAATACGGTCCCCCTCCACCGCCTCCGCCCATGTATCCATACGTCTGCATATTGCTTCGCAGCCAATGAATTGAAGGAAACTTGTGAAGAATCCAGGCACCAGCATCATCCTGCGCGCCGTTTTCATAGACCCGTAATTTAGCAACGAAGTCCTCGACTTCCTTATCAGTGTGGGTATTCCGGTAATCGAAAAGCGCTTGAGCCAGTGTATTCGATCCAGCGTTAATGGCGATATTGACCGGACGAGGATCATCACGCTCAACAACTTCTATAATGTATTCCGAGCCTGGGCTGGTTTTTCCTTCGCCCACATCGGCGATCCCATAGTTTAGCTGCCCGGTTTTCACCCGGTCACGAAGCGAATCCGCCTCCGGCCATCCCTGTGCATGCTTACGAAGGTTTGGTACCACCTGCTCGTACCCGTCGATCAGGCCATGAAAAAGATCCGGTCGCGGTTCGCCTTTCAGGTATTTCCCGGTCACGGCAATCAACCCCTCGACATCGATCTCGTTGGCATACATGAACATGTGTACCATCTGCTGTTCTTCATCCGGCTCGTTACCCATATCTGCCAGGACGATCAGCCGGTGTTGTATGCGGTTTGGCTCCGATCTCAGTTCACAGGCTGAGGCAACAATCAGGGTTACCACGGTAACAAGAAGGGTTGTCGGTTTTATAATTCTCACTGCACCAGCCATATTCAACACCTTTCCGCTTTTCGATTGTTACTCCCGGCTCATTCATACCGTATTTGCTCCGGATTCGCTCCTAAGATAAAGTGAACTCGCGGTATTGATGAGGTTTATTTGAAACATGATCGGGACGTTTCACGATTACCATCCCCCCACAAGGCATTGAAACATCATAAGTTACGTGGCATTCACACCTTTCCTACCTGAACAATGCAGCAACAGAAAGGGTCCTGTTCTGGTAGGGTGATTTCCCACTCGGCATGGAACAACAATCATGGCCTCAAGAACCACAACGGCTATGATGATGATGCAATAAAAGCATTAGGCATATACTTCGATCAGATCAGAGATCAGAACGGTGGTTTCA